>JADLBL010000021.1 GCA_020847735.1 Candidatus Eisenbacteria bacterium | reverse complement strand
GGTTCAGCAGCGCCAGGTTCTGGAAACGATCGGGTCGAACTACCGCGTCACCGCGCGGAAGGCGCTCTACGACGCGAAGAAACCGTTCACGCTCATCAAGGCGACGGGGTCAGATTCTGACTGGTGCACCACTGTACGAGACGTTCGAACCTGGCTCCTCGAAAACCCTGATTTCTACATGCCAGAGATCGATTGGTCTTCTGTGCGCGTCGATAGTAAAGCACGAATCGCGAAGACCGCCTAGGTAGGGCGAGGCGATCGTCACGCCCTTACACCCGCATGAGGCGTCGCGGCCAGGCTAACTTGTGGTCCTCGGCCACCGTCGCGACACGTAAGTAGGGCCATCTTCAGACTCTACCGGGCACCCCTGCAAGAAAGTTGAATACGTTCGAGGCGACACGACTCGCGCAGCACCAGCACGCGCGGTCGGACCCGTGCGCTGCCTCGCCCACGTCACGATGAGGCGTTCCTTCGAGCGCGTCATGGCGACGTACAGCAGCCGTCGTTCTTCACTCGGATCCTGGTCGGGGCGAGGGACGACTCCTTCCTCCGCTCCGGCGACGATCGTTGCTCTCGCTGTGAGCCCTTTCGACATGCCCATGGTCATGATCCGCACGCCTGTCCCGATGGTCGAAGCGCGATCTTTGCCCAAGGGCCGCATCTGGCTCAGGTAGCGCGCGAGGTCGATGTCACCCTCGGCCATTGTGTCGAGATCGACCACCAACGTCGCAAGTTCCGCAGTAGGCTGTGGCATTCCCGGCTGCTGAGCAAGTTCAAGAATCCAAGCACCCCAGCCGTTCGCCGGTCTTTCCTCTGGCACAGCATGGGTCGCGATCAACTGCAGAACCCGATCGATCGCCGCGATAGCCGGTCTGGATGAAATAGCTGGCGCGCCGATGAATCCAGACTGGCGCTCAGAAAGCAGCGTTTCGCCGAAGCTGCGGCCCACCGTTCGGGCACGATCATAGACGTGATCAACAAACCGGTTACCCACCCGCGGTGTGAGGTGAAGAACGGTCGCCCACGCGAGCGAGTCATTCCCGTTACACATGAGTCGAAGGAGGGCCAGTAGTTCCCGATTCGCTCGGTCGCCAAGGACTCGGTCGATGTACCCTGGGTCAGCCGAGACGATGTTAAGGTCGGACAACGCCTGCTTGATCAGCTTGCTGAAGGCCTGATTGTAGTCGCTCCGCAAGAGCACGAGGATGTCCTCGGGCGCGATCTCGTCGCCGATGAACCCCTCGACGAGCTTCGCGACCCCCTTGGCCTCGGCCTCTTGGTTCGCGAAGGCGAGTAGTGCAACCTCGCCGTCGGTCGCGTCCGCTCTGCACGACAGTCGGGGCCGCGTGGTCGAACGACCAGCGTCGCCCTCGATCATTGCCGTCGCCCACTCAATGATCCTCCGCCCGCAGCGCTGTGTGACAGAGAGCGGGTAGTCGGCAGCCCCGGAATACGCCGTCACGAAGCCCTGAATCCCGGCCGGGTCGGCTTTGCGCCATGAATAGATCGACTGGTCGTCGTCGCCGGCTCCGATCAGGGAGCATCCTCGATCGGCGATCTGCCTCAGGACCGACAGGTCACAGGCGTTCAAGTCCTGGTACTCGTCGACGATGAGCAGGTCGTAGCTCACTCCGCTCAAGGTCGGGTGGTTGGCCAGTGCCTTGTTGAGGGCGTACGGAAGTTCCTGCAGGAGCGTGTATCCGAAGACCCGCCGGTGTTCGTTCCACCCGCCAAGGAAGCGTGCCCGCTCCTCCGGGCTGATCGCTGGGTCCTCGTCGGCTCGCAGGGATTGCCAGTTCGCCGCCATCTCCCGGATGAACTCCTTTACCCGTGTCACACTGACCCCAAGTCGACGAGCCAGAGAGGGAAGCACGATTTCGCTGTCTTCGGCGTCGTCGGCGATTCGAAGCGGGAAGGGCAGTTCTCCGGCGCCTTGGTTCTGCATCAGCACTGCCAGGGCGAAGGAGTGCATCGTGCTCGGCCGCAATGCGGCGGTCGAAGGATGCATCGAGACTTTCTGAGCGAGCTCCGCGGTCGCCGCCCTCGTGAATGTGAGGAGCTTTACCCGAGGTGCGGGGCTCGTATTCAAGAGCTCAGTAAGGAGGGCTACGAGCGTGGCGCTCTTACCAGTTCCTGGTCCTGCCAGCACACGGGCGTGCTGCCCGGGCCGGTGCGCGAGGATCGCCGCCTGCTCGACGGTTGGGGCGAACCCGGAGGCGGGAACTACGACAACTTGATCAATGGAATCTGACATGCTGATACGGTAGAGCCGTCAACAGTAAGCGTCAAGATCCAGCGGTGTCACGACTTAGCCGAGGGCTGCTTCGAGCTTCATCACCTGATCGGCTCGGGCTGGAGTCAGACTTCGGATCAATCGCAGACAATCCCCGAAGATCCCCGGGAGCTTCTTCAACTCCGCCGGCCACGCAGTTGGCCCGCGCGTGATCCAAGTCGTGCGCAGCCGCTCGATCTCCTCCACCGGCGCCCGGACCTGCGGGAGCTTGGGGATCTCAGTTGCCACGGCGACGAAGAGCCCGGTGAGTTCCAAGCGGATTCTGTGGCCTTCAGCGCAAACTGGCGGACCTCTTGCGTTCGTCCCCGAACCTGGCTCTTTGAAACAGAGGAGTTCGACCTGCCGGACTTGAAGCTGGGAGTGGACCATGTGAGGAGTGTGACAGGAACGGTCGAAGCGGCGTAGGAAGGCCAAGGCCAGGCGTGCGGTGCAGAGTCTGGAACAGCTCGACCGCACTAGAACAAACGACGCCACGGTCCAGACGGGCCGTTGCCGACCTCCGAACCATTGGGTAGCACGGCGCCACGCATGAAAGCCACCTCGACCACGCTGGATGGTGAGAACGTCGCTTGATTAGAGGGCACAAATGTGGCCGGCCCGCGAGGTGATGCTACGCCGCGACTCCAACGGGGCGATCCGGAGTTGTAGCGGCAATAGAGTGGACGCACACCGCTATTGGCAGCGAAGAGGCCATCGGTGGGGATTCGCAGCAGCACTGGGCGCTCTTCCCGATACCGGGCAAAGTGGCGGAGTCCGTGGGCAATTGGGCCTGAGAGTCCCCCGGGCCAGAAGAACACGCGCTCGTTGAGGTCGCGCACGAACTGCGGGAATGTCCAGCCGTCTTCCAAGGACATGTTGTTCTCGTGAAGTGGGGCTTGGTCCCTGATGTGCACTGCTTTACCCTGAACGCTGAGTTGAACGTGCTCCCGACGCCGGACGTTCAACAGATCCTCTCTGCCAGCCTTGCGCGCCAGGACAACCATGCTGTGCAGTCGACGAGCAGCCCGAATGCGGGCCACATTGCTTCGCGCCGTCAGGTGAAAGAGGTAGGGCCTTCGCGCTGCGAAGACCTCCGAGTCGAACGGCATCTAGGTCCTTTCGGGTAGAGGGGCGCCGCTACCACATTCGCCGGTCGATGATGCTTCTGAAAGCGAATCTCGTTGCCACCAAGGAGACGGGCGCGGAGGCCACGCGTTCAAGCTCTGCGATAAACTGAAGGGTTTCGGGTGAGAGTTGATCAAATCGACGCGCCTTCCGGTTCTGGACGTCGATATAGTCGGCAAACGTCAGCGCGATGTCCGTGGGGCCATTGAGCGAGGCCGCTCTTCGGATCAAGACCCAGTCGAACTCACCGACGCGTCGTTTCCTTTTCGTCGTTGAGGTGCGCTCGTTCTTGCGCAGCTCCTTGAGTGGAATGCGCGATCGCCGAGCGATTTCCGCCCATTTCAGCTCGCGACTCATTCTGCCTGAGGTCTTCCCCGGCGGGCTTTGAACCCGGATAGGATAGGTCCTGCAGACCATTACGATTCGGCGCACTCGTGCCGGGGAAATCCCGGCCTCGCCAAGACACCCTCCTACGGTGGTGTCGCGCGATGTAACGTGTGGGTACTCTCCGTGGTGGAGGGAGAGCCCCGTACCCTGCGTTCCCTCCAAGAAGACACGGCGCCCCTTCGCGTACGCATTCTCAAGTATCTCGAGGGCGTCTCGAACGTAGCGTCGGAGTGCGGGGACGTCCTTGGCAAGAAGCACTCGATCTGTTCCGCCGCCGCGGAGAACTTTTCGGGCCGTTGCATATCCGACCCCCTGCCCCGTTGAACCGATCGATGCCTTGAGCCCAGTTTCCGCCTTAATGTCTTCGTCAGAGATGATCATTGCCTTCGGGTCGATTGAGAGTCGCTTGTAGGACACCTCAGCACTCGCAATTTCTGCCAGCAGGTTCGGAACCCGAAGTACCGCGCCCGGTCCCAGGACAACTTGCGCGCGAGGGTTGCGCGCGGTACCGGAGGGAAGGTGGTGCCACGTCCGAGGGGTGGGCACTTCGAATACCTGATGGCCGGCATTGGGACCACCAACACGGACAAGCACGTCGTACTCCGGGGCCAAATAGGCGGAGATTTGCCCTTTGCCCTCGCTGCCGTACTCGCCGCCGACTAGAACATCAACCAATCGCTCACAGCCTCGCCCGTAAAAGCCAAGCTGCGATGCCACACGCACGACAACGTCATCGCGAGTGTTGCGATGGGTGTCGATGACGATGTCGGCTGACGCCTTCAACCGGTCAATTACCGCCTCGGTGCGATCTCTCCGCAGGGCTGCATAGGACGGAAGCTCTCGCATTGCAGTCCGTCTCGTGAGGTAGCGGCGACGCAACTCTGCTTCGGGCGCAGTGAGATGAATGTGCACGACGCGCTGGCCGAAAGCCTGACGGAGCGCTTCGATTTGGCTCAGCAGCCGCGAGGAGTCGACAAGTACTCGACGCGATTCGACGGATGAGCCGCTCGCATCGGACATCTCCCCGAGGACCCGGGTGATCTCAGCAGCGACCCACCGGCCATTCGTTTTGCGGTCGAGTCGTTCGCCGGCCTTCTGCAACGCGGCCCGATCCAACGGGGCGCCCGTCAACCGTTGGATCATTTCGTGGGTCTTGAAGTGCGTGACTCCGAACTTCTCCGCCAACGTTGCAGCGAGCGTTGATTTTCCGGCGGACACGGGCCCTGACAGCACAATCAGCTGCCCAGGCAGAAGGCCGGTCTGTCTCCCTGCAGGATGGCTAGGTATCGGAGTAGAAGGTCTCGCCATGCGGCCCTGACTAAGGTCGAGTTAGGCGTCTTCCGTCTGGCTGAGGCTCAAGCCAAGTTGGGGTTCGGCGGGCGCCGATGATCCGGGCAAATCGTAGACCGTTACGTGAAGTCCCGCGGAGATTAGCGTCTCGACGACCAAGTCGCGGACGACGTTCCAACTCCCGCCAGCTTGTCCCGTTCCGATGCGGGGTAAATGGATCGTCGCTCCACGATCGATCGCGAGGCGGGCCACTTGGCGTAATCCCTCCCGAAGCTCTGTGTAGCGCACACGCGGTCTTGGCGAGGGACCGTAGCCATGCTGCGCCACAATGCTGGCGACAAGCGTCCGGTCGTCCGCTTCAGTCAGGCGAACAGCTCCCAGCTTGAATGCCGAGCGCTGACCTTCAGCCCATTCCTTGAAGTCCCGCTGAACTACTGGCCAGGCCCTTCGCACCGCACTTGCGAAGCCTCCACCACCCCAGTTCGCAGTCTTATCGTTGACGACTTGCACAACCATCCGAAGACCACTGCCGCGTGGATCCGTCGCGTTGCCGTGAACGTACTTGATCGCGGGATGCGAGTGAGTGCGATCGGACACCCTCAACAATCCAACGACTCTCGGCAACCCGCTCCCTGGATATGGCGGAATGCCTATTGCTTCGACTTGCATCTTGCCCAAGTCTTCCCACCACGTCTCCAAGCCACGTGCAGAGTAGCCAATCGCCGTGCACTCACGGATCGCCGAGTCGTCCGGTAACCGAGTGCTTCGTCCGCCTGGCCGCCAGCCGTTTGACCCGATTACGTAGTCAAGGCGGTACTTAACTCCCTCGACTGCGGTAGAGGTTGGAGAAGCGCAGAACGCGGCGACACGCCCCTCGCTCGTTTCAGCAAGACGAATAACAAGGGCTTCAGTGGACACATCAAAGCGCTTGCGAAGCTCGAGAATCGCATGAGCAGTCAAGTCCTGCGGGCGCTGCATGGCTAGAGCACCGTAAGGCATGAGCAGTTCTGCCGCAGCGATGTTGCATAGGGCCTCAAGCTGCCAGTCATCGCCTTGGAGCTCGGCGTGTGCAGCGCGATTCCTGATTCGTTCCCCTACATCAGGGAATAGCGTATGGGCGATCTCGTGCGCAATCGAGTAACGCATTCGACCACGAGGCCGGCTCGGATTGAACTCGATCCTAACTCTGCCGCGAGCGGCGGGCACCGTTCGAGCGTCGCGAATGTCGGTATTCGCGGCGACTTCATGGCCCAGGATTTCGGCGAGCGAAATCGGATCAAATGGAGGCCCTATCCATCCCTTGTCGAGGGCCTCAATCGCCGTCTGGCGAGCGAGGGCGATAATGAGTTGCACTGGGTCGCGGTCCTGTGCCAACGCCTTGACGGATCGGTTCGTCCAGCGCCCGGATCCGCGATCCTTACCCGCGGAGGCATTGGTCATGCGGTCGACTCCTATCGGTGGGAATGCTCGAAGATTTGATGACCGGGATGCCGCGATTCAGTTTCCAGTATCTCGCTTGGCCTTTCCCAGGTTTATGAGTCGGAAGGTCATTGCCTGGCTGCTCACTTGGAACTGCTTGGCGAGAGAACTGATGAAATGCTCATCGCCGACGTCGACAGACCTTCCGTTGAGCAGGGGCTCTAGCAGATGCGCTGGCATCAGCAGCTCAGCGGCAAACTGATTTGCCTGGACTTCTTTCTGATCGACAGCCTGACTTGATCGTTGGTTTCGAAAGTAGAACGAAAACCCTCGATCGACGAAGCTATCGTCGCGGTGAAGCCTCAAATGCCCAAGTTCGTGAGCCACGGTAAACGCTTGCCGCTGCTTTGGATGAAGGCTATTCACTCCGATGACCACTTTCCCGCCTTCGCGGACTAAGAAACCACTCAGCTCTTCAGGAAGAGGGCCGACGCGAAGAACAACCCCAAGCCTTCGGGCAATATCGAAGACAGGTACCGGCGCCTTCGTCGTGTCGGTTTCACGCAGCACCTCATGTGCGGCTCTCGCAATCCTATTGCTCGCCATGTTGGCCTCCGTGAGTGTCCTCAAGCAAGCGGCCTACCGAAGCCACTTCATCGGGCTTTAGCTTAGTTAGGATGTCTTGGGGAAGCGGCGGCGGCGCCGAGGCGGAGAGCCTCGGGAGTAGATCCTGGACGCCTGCCCCGAGTGCGCGGGCGATGTCGTAGAGAACGTGGAGCTGCACTCGGTGGCGCCCGCGCTCGATGTTCACGATGGTCGCTCGCGACACGCCTGCCGCGGTTGCGAGTCCTTGTTGGCTCATCAGCGGACGGCGCTCGCGCCGCTTCGCAGCGATCCGATCGCCGATCTGTCGGTAGAGTGCTGGGGCGGTTGTTCTTGGCACGCGTGAACAGTATCCCAATCGACCTCTGGGTGTCAAGTGAACAAACAGTTTGTTCATCTGACGATGCGATATGCATGTGTCTACTTGACAGACCGCGACCAATCGCGCGACAATGCCCGCAGAGGCAGCTCACGTGGGCCGGCAGCCTCGATTCACCAAGGCCCTGCAAGGAAAGAGGCTATGAGCGTTCAGAACAACCCGGCCGCCAAGGAAGCGGCTCAGTCGCCCGGCGATGGCGGACCCTTCTTCCACGTTGGAGACCGGAAGGGCCACGTCGAGCCGCACGGCGAGGACCTCACCGCGGCCCAGATTCTCGAGCGAGTCGGGCTCGACCCGGAGAAGTACCGCCTGTACAACGAGCACGGGGGGCAGGTCGGAGACGAGATCCCGCTGACGAGCACGGTCCACGTGAAGCCCGGCGACCACTTCCGGGCGATGCTCAAAGGGACCGACTACTCGGCGGGCATGCGCGTATGAGCCGCGAGCGAATCCGAGATGAAGCTGGTCGGCTCAGTCGACCCGGATCGAAGGTTCGGTGCGAGGATGTCGGCGAACAAGTCGCCGTCATCCTCGAGCCGTACACCCTGCCCGTCGCGGCGGTCTACTCGTCGAACGTGATCGAGGCTCTCGCTTTCCTCGTGCCGGCCATCTATCCCGACGCCGTTCCCGATACCTCCGGTTTCTACATCAAGCCTCGGACGTTGACCGTAATGGAGTCGAAGGGCCAGCCACAGGCAACCAACGCTGATGCCGATCTACTTGGGGAGAAGTGGATGAAGTTCTCCTGGGGACCCAAGGGCCCACAGTTTGACCCGACCCGCGACTCCCTCGAAACCCACCTTGCGACCTTGGAAGGCCGGTTTCTAAGAAAGAACTAGACCGTGGCCGCACCTACCGCCGCTGCAACCGACCTGCAGGCTGAAATCGCCTGGACTGCTCCCACACGGGCAGCGGTTTGGGGCGGGGCGCTCGAGTTTGCTCCGCGTGAGGGAGCCCTGCTTGCTTTGGTGCGCCGGAGCAGCGGAGCCACGCGCGCTACATTTCTTGTTCAGAAGGCCATCACCCCAGAGCGTGGTGATCTGGAGCACGACAAGTGGGGCAACGTCAGTCTGACGGCGAAGTACTGGAACCGCGCTGTGGACATCGCGCGCCGACAGGATGGCCTCGTTGGACTCTGCGTGTTGCATACCCACCCGGGCGGAAGCGGCCCACCGGTCTGGAGTGTCACGGATGACTCCACCGACAAGGATCTGGGCGAGTGCTTCCTTGGTGTCGGTCTTCTGCCACCTGGGGCTCCACTTCTATCTCTCGTCGCGTCGCGCGGCGCCTTGCGCGGTCGCGCCATTCGGTGGTCTCAAGTCGATGGCAAGAGCGTCTTCGATCCGATTCATAGAGTGAGGACGATTGCGGCCGATGCCTTCGAAGCGCAGAGGACGATCGACCATCCTCGCGCCGAAGGCGAGGACGTCCCGGAATTCGCGGACCGCTCCATTCGAGTCTTCGGAAGAGAAGGGCAGCGTCAGTTGGCCGACCTACATATCGTGGTTGCCGGCAACGGTGGCGTCGGATCGATCGTCGCAGATCACATCGCCCGTTGGGGCGTGGGGGCAGTGAGCCTCTGGGACCCCGACGTCATCACGGACGTCAACATCAACCGATCGTCCGTCTATACCTTCGACGATGCGCGTGCGAGGCGACACAAGGCGCCGGTACTTGCCGCGGCGCTCCGTACATTTGCGCTACAGCGAGACATCCGCGTACGTCACAGCGATCGCGATCTTCGTCGGTCATCAGAACTGCCCAGACTTCTAGATGCGGACATCATTCTGTCGCTCGTGGACGATCCTCGGCCTCGCCACTTTCTGAATCGCCTCTCCTACGCGCACTTCATTCCGGTAATCGACGGTGGCAGCGTCATCGCCTCAACCGCAGAGGATGACCCGCATTGCGAACACGGGGTCGTCGAGAACGGGGCCGTCCGCATCAACACGGTTGGTCCAGGCCACGCGTGTCTGTGGTGCTCCGGGCATCTCGACTCAATGAAATTGAGCAAGGCCTTTCGCACCGTGGAAGATAGAGCAGCAGATCGACACCGCGGCTACGTTGAAGGTCTCGGCCCCGAACACGCACCCAGCGTGATGCCGATGAACAGCTTAACGTCGGCCCTGGTGGAACTACGCTTGCAAGACTTGATCTTCATACTCTCAAGGCGCGCGGTGACGGAGCTGTACTACGACATGATTCCGGGTACGCTCGCAGAGGTGCCGCGACACCGCGATCCCAGATGTCGCCACTGCAACCCCTTTGAGGGTCAAGGCGACAACGCGGACATGCCGTTCGCTGATCTCTAGGCTAGCCATGGCCCGCGAGACAAATGCATAAGCAGAAGCTAGAAGCCGTACTTCTTGTAACGCAACTTGAACGCTGCCTCGCCGCCTTCCATTACCTCTGCAATCTCTCTATTGATCATCGGGACGTCGATAGCGCCCATGAGTTTAATTCGGCCGCCGTGTTCCGTTGCGCTTGTCCGATAGTCGCAGCAAGTAACGAGCTCTGCGTCCCCATTCACCACGAGGTTCGCGTTGTGGCTGCTGAAGATGATCTGCCTCTGGATTTTTGCTTGCCAGAGGGTCGTCACAATCTCGTTAATGACCCGCATATTGAGGTCATCTTCCGGTTGGTCGACTAGCAGTGGCGGCCCACCCTCCAGCAGCAAGATCGAAAGCAGCGCCGTGGCCTGTTGGCCTGGAGAGGCGTCCGCGAACGGTAGGAAGTCGCCAGGGCGCACCATGTACTCAAATACAGGCAGGTCCTTCACGTCAAAGAGCAACAGATCAACCCACGCGTCCGGCTCAAGCTGGCGGGCCATGGCGACCTTTGCCTTTTGGGTGAACCCGGCCGCGTCGAGCCGCGGGACGGACGGCAACTGCGCGGTGGCTTCCTCCTCGACATGAACCCAAGCAAGCTCTAGCAGTTCACTCAGCACGTCTTGCCAAGCCCCGAACGGGTTACTTGCACTCCCGAGAGATTCCACAAGGGAGTCAATCCGATCGCCGCGTATCGTCGTTCCCTTCATGACCTGCTTCAGCTTCTCAGCCAGCGGTTCCGTGTCACCAGACCTGCGAAGACTGGCCTTGAGACGAGATCCTGCTATCGACGTAAGCGCCGAGCATTGCTTCTCCAGCAGAGTCGCGCGATTCGCGTGTGCATCCCTCCATTCAGCACGAAGCCGCAAGACTTCAGCATTCGGATCCCCCAAACGCTTGAGATCATCGCTCTTCTGATCAGCAAGAGCATTGAGGTCGGCCAAACGTCCTTCGAGCCCCTGGATACCGCGAAGCGTCTCCTCGTGCACGCTTGCTCGCGATGCGGCGTCGTCGTACTCCACTCGGTGTGCATCGCGGCGCTGACGCCATTGACCAAGCAGCTCGACGTACTGCTTCAATGAAGAGCCCGCGGCTGGAGTCGCAAGCTCCAGAACTAACGCATCGATTCTGTCCTTCGCCTGACGTACCCATTGACCGAAGGCCTCGTGTGCGCCCTCAACCAGCGCCTTGTTCGCTGATTCGTTCTGGGCCAAAGGAGAAGGAACGCGCGACAGTTCCGCTTGGGCTGACTGGAGCGCCGTCTTGGCTGCGGCCGCTTCACGCTCAAGCGTCTGAATAGCACGCTGCTCGGCCTCGTAGCTCGGTTGCCTATCGATGATTGCCGCGTCGGCCTCAGGGAGGCCAGCGAGCGTGGCGCGTAGGTGTGCAACCTGTTCGCCGAGTGAACGGCGTTCGATGTCATGTGCGCTGATTTCGGCGCTAAGTTCGCGATGTCGCACGAGCCGCTCGAATGCACCGCGCAGGTTCACGGCTACGTTGTCGATGCCCTCGGATGCCGCATCGAGCTCAGGCTGAATTGGGGCATGGACGAACCGTCGCAACTCATCGAGCCGCGCGCCAACGGCGCTCAGTTGTTTCTGACTGTAGGCACGAATCGGAAGCAGTTCTCGCACATCCTTCTCGGTGCACCCTTGAAAGGCGGCATCTCCGATACGAAGAGTCAGTTCGCCTGACGCCTTTCGACGAACAGTGTGGGAAACGCCGTTGAGCAGGAACACGACATCAACCACTGCGTCCAACGGCAGGAGAGTTCCGTCGATGAGCCCTTGACGGCGGCGCTCGTAATCCGCCAGCTCTGCGGGATCATCAGCTTGGACTGGCTGGTCGCAGAGCGCCCACCGGATGTACTCGAGAATCGTCGACTTCCCTGTGCCTCTTCCGCCGATAATCGCGTTGTACTGGGGATTGAAGTCGAGCGTAATCGGACCCAAGAACTTGCTGTTTGTTACTTCAACCCGAGTGATCTGAACCGGCGGCACCGTCGGAGCGCTGTGCGTAATCCGAGAGTGGCTCGCGAGACATGCCTGCCTCAGCGCTTCGGCGGTTGGCCGGGCCCACTTGATCCAGGTTGCATGTGTCCCCAGGGTCTCGAGCGCACGACTCCGGCAGTCGGATGTTTGAAAGACACCGATTGCCTTATTCCCCCAGTTCTTGTCTTGCCCACCCGTAATCCGCCGCATGCCGTCGCCCTTCGGCGGTACGGGCAGGAGACCGTCAACGTACCCACCGACGCAAGGCATATCTGCATAGTGTTTCTCGAACCCCTTACGGATGAGGCTTTGGTAGCCTTGATCGTCAACATTCGGAAACGCGATGAACCGCCCACGTAAGGGCTCAATCTTGTCGAGCGCTGAATAGAGGGCTTGGAAGCTCATTATGTCGAGCTTCTTGATCTGAGCATGCTTCTCTGCCGCATCGTCGGCTGGCGTGATGCCTAGCGCGGGCAGGGCAAGCGGCAGGAACTCGGTTGGGAGGTCCGAGTCGAACAAGAGTAAAGCCTGGCACGGAATCCCTAGGGTGAGCTCCATGCCAGGGAACACCACCAGCTGCTCCAGGTCCGGCAGCGGTTTGCCCTGCTCGTCTGTCTCTTGAGCCGCGGCTTCACGGATGTACCGGATGAAGGCGACATCGTGGTGGTCGGTGATCCCGACAGCCTGAAGTTTCCTGGCGCGGCATGCCGCCACGAACTCAGCTGCGTACGCCTTTCGCTCATCTTCCGAGGTCGCGCCTGCACCCTGCCAGTTCAAGTCGCGCGGCGTGTGGACCTGCAGGTCACACTTGTGGAAATGAGCCCCACTGTCCAAGGCAACCTCTCTGCTAACGCTAGCGTGTCGGCGGGCACCCTTGCGGCTCGCGGCACTGGTTGGTCACTTTCGAGCGCAGAATGCGTGAATGTAAGATGTGGGTTCCGGGAAGTCTGACCGCTGATTTCCGGATATTCTGACCACTTCGGGAGCCGCGCTCCGGTGGTCAACGGCTTTGAGGTGGCGGGTACGATACGACGCACCGCGGAGCTCGACCAGCCGACCGCGCTCGAGGACGCGATCGAGGATCGCCTCGGCGAGATCCGGGTCGTGCAGCACCAGCCCCCACGCCGCCAGCGGCTTGTTGGTAGTGAACAACATCGGGCGCCGGTGCAGGTAGCGCTCGTTGACGACCTGGAACATCAGGTTCGCCGCGTCGCCGCCGACGGTCAGGTAGCCGACCTCGTCGATCACGAGCGCGGGCGGATGCGTGTAGTACGCGAGCGCGCGCGCGAGTTCGCCGCGACGTGAAGCGCTCGAGAGGTCCTCGATCATGCCGGCGGCGCTCGTGAACAACGCCTCGTAGCCGTTCTGGATGGCGCGGTAGGCGACGGCGATCGCGAGGTGGGTCTTGCCGGTGCCCGAGGGCCCGCATAGCACGAGGCTGCGGCCCTCGGTCACGAGCTCGGGCCCGAGGTAGCTGCCGAGCAGCTGCAGGCGCACCGAGGTCTGGAAGGTGAAGTCGAAGTCCTCGATGGTCCGCAGGAACGGGAAGCGGGCCTTGCGAACCGAGCGTTCGATGCGAGTCTGGGCGCGGTGGGCGACCTCCTCGGCGATCAGCGTGGCGAGGAAGTCGCGATAGGACTGGTCTTCCGTCTCCGCCCGCTGCTCGCACTCGGGGTAGAGCCGGCGCACGGTGGGCAGGTGCAGCCGGCGCAGCATGCCGTCGAGATCGAGCGCGTGCATCACGCCACCTCCTTCGCCAGCAGTCGCAGCACGTGCGGGGCGCCGTAGAGCTCGCGCGCGTGAGCCGCGGCGAGCGCGCGGTGCAGCGCCGCCGGCCCGTGTTGGACGAGGGCGCCGTGGAGCTGCTCGACCTCGCCCTGCCAGGTGAAGCGATGGCGGTGGACGATCTCGGTGAGGAACGCCTCGGCCGCGGGTCCCAGGTCGAGGATCTCCTGGCGTTTGAGGTACAGCCGCCCGCGCTTGCCGGCCACCTGCGCCAGCCGCCGCGTGCGGTCCTCGGGATGGATCGAGTCCTTGCCCTGCTCGGGCACGCGGCCGTGCTCGCGTTCGAAGCGCCCGGCGACGATCCGCACCCGCTCCGGGTAGAGCCACAGCATCCCGGGGATGCCGATCGCCTCGGGCGGCATCGAGTAGCGGTAGCCCTGGAAGCTGACCAGCCCCGTCGGGCCGACGAACACCGAGAAGCGCAGCGCGTACTCGCTCGGGTCAATCGCCGGCGGCCGCAGCCGCTCGCGCTCGGCCTCGATCCGCGCCGCCGGCGTCACGCCCGTGGCGCGACACGGCCGCATCGTGTTCACCTCGACATGCCAGGCGGCAAGCTGCGCGACCATATCCTCGTGATCGTGGAAGCGCCGCACCTTGAAGAAGCCGTTCTTCACGAACCCGACCAGGTTCTCGGCCGAGCCCTTCTCCTGCCCGCGCCGCGGCGTGCACAGCTCCGGTGCGAAGCGGTAGTCGAGCGCCGTCTGGCCGAACGTGTCGTTCCACTGGATCCGCCCGCCCTCGCGGCTCAGGACCACCGTCTTGGGGTTGTCGAACACCGCCACCAGCGGCACGCCGCCGAAGCTCGCGAAGCCGGCCAGCAGGCTCCGCACCAGCGACTCGACGCCCTCGTTCTCGACCAGCCGAACGTCCACCCAGCGCGAGTACTTCAGTCGCGACACGAAGAAATGCACGCGCTCGTGGCCGCCGTCGGCGTAGCGCACCTCGACCTGCCCGAAGTCGTGCTGCGAGAACTCGCCCGCCACACCCTCGAAGCGCACCAGTGGCGTCGTCGGATGCGGCCGCAACTCGCGCACCAGCTCGTAGAGGGCTGTCTTCCCGCCCGCGTAACGCTCCTCGCGCATCCGGTGCAGGACTTCCACCGTCGGCAGCTCCGGCTCAGCCGCGAGCACGGCGGCCACCCGGTCGCGCCACGGCTCGGCGACGCTCGGCCGCCCCACCCCGCGCCGCCCGACCCGCACCAGGTCGGCGACCGTCTCGAGCGGCGGCTCCAGCCCGATCCGCTGCACGCTCGACTGCGACACCCCGGTCTCCGCCACGATCTGCTTCAGCGTCTTGCCTGCGGCGCGCAACACCTGCACTCGATGTCTGGCCATGGCTCCGATCATCCTCCTTCGCCTCCCGGCGGCGGCGCGGTTCATCCGCGCTCGCGACGGGCGGCAGGCTATCGGAGCCCACAGCCTCCCTCAGGTGGTCAGAGTTTCCGGAAAAGGGGTGGTCAGAATTTCCGGAACCCGCATAAGAGGTGGCCGCAAGGCGAAGCCGAGGGGGTGCGGCCAGCGGAGAGCCTCAGGCGTCTCTGGGGACTTGGTGTTCTGCTGTCCCTCAATTGTCCCCGAACTGTCCCCGTAGAGCGTCTACTCTTGTTGGTCCCCGCCGCCGGTGTCCCGCCTAAGTCCTTGTCCTTCCGACTTTGGTCGACTCTTTCCGACGGTGGCTTCGGTGGGGTCTTGCGTTCGAATCCCGTTGGAGGGGACGGTAGGGTGACCAATCCTCGGGCGGATGCCAGGGTCGGGGCCCCGTCCTGCATCGCCAGGTCACAGGGTCGTCCTCTGCGGCAACCCGGCGGGGTACCCCGGGGGTACCCCTTGACCGTCCTCTCGGGTCCTCGCCTGACCGCTCCTGCCCTCAACGGAAACAGCCCCGATCCTCAGGACCAGGGCCGTTCCAAGCGGTTTCTGCGGCTTTTCCGCGCAAGCTGGCGGAGAGGGAGGGATTCGAACCCTCGAAGGGCTTGCGCCCTTAACGGTTTTCGAGACCGCCCGATTCAGCCGCTCTCGCACCTCTCCGTGCGTGTGTTTACAACACTTAGCGGCTGTGGTGCAAGGCAGGTGTGCCGTGTGGTGTGCCGAGTTGTCCCTGAATCCTCTGCGCTTCCGCCTGCACGTGCGCCTCGCCGAGACGCCCGTACCGCTGCGTCGTGACGATCGAGGCGTGGCCCAGGATCTCCTGCAGCGCCGCGAGCGAACCGCCCGCCTCCAGCCACCGGCACGCGAACGAGTGCCGCAGCTGGTGCGCGTGGAAGCGATCGATCCCGGTCCGCTTCCGCACCTGGAGGGCAAACCCGTCCGCGCACTTGAGCGGCGAGAGTTTCCCCACGCGCGTCCGCAGCTCGGCATGCAGACCCGGCGGCAGCGGCACGCGCCGCACCTTCCCCGACTTGGTCAGGTGGACGACGAGGATCCCACCCGCGAGGTCCGCGGTCGTGGCCCGGACCAGTTCCCCCCACCGGAGCCCCGTCTGCACGAGCACCCTGCAGATGAACCCGTAGGGGTCGGCCAGGCCGCACACCTTCTCAACCTCCTGATCCGACAGCCGGTCCGGTGCCCGCTCCTGGATCCTCGGCAGGACGCGCCGCGGGAATGGCGAGCGCTCCACGAGCCCTGAGTCCTCGCACCAGTTGAGCATGCACCGCAGGTCCGAGAGCACGTGCTTCACCGACTGCGGGCTCAGGTGCTGCTTCTCGAGCCAGAGCCGGTACGCCCGGATGTCGTCAGCACCGAGGCGCCCCAGGAGCTTGTGGCCGAGGAACCTTGCCAGGTAGTCCCTGACGCGCTGCCCGGCGAGCCGCTCGTCCCGCGGCCCGCGCACGGTGGGGACGTACGACGAAAGCCACCTCCGCGCCGCGTCGTCGACGGTTCCGGAGGCTTGTGGCACACCATCGCGTTTCAAAGAACGAAGTCGGCGACGTGCCTCGTCGTAGTCGGTCCCGAGCGAGATGCGTCGGTCACGGCCGCCGACCAACTGCCGGAAGTAGAACACCCTTCCGCGCTTGATCATGTTGCTGGGTAGTCGAGGCATCGATTACTCCTCTACTGCCTCGACGAACCGGAACAGATCCGCCTGCCGGAACCGTAGCACGCGGCCCACCCGAACGCAGCGGATCTTCCGGCCCGCCACGAGCCGTCGGACGGTCTTCGGGCTGACGCGCAGGAAGGCCGCCACCTCGGGCAGCGTGAGCAGGCGCGGCGCGGCTTCGCCGACGCCGCCGCGCCGGACAGCGGCGGGCTCGCTCACCGCGGGCATGATGTGGACCGAGTTGCCATCTCTCATCGAGAAGGCCCCTCCCCTTGGCTCGAGCCCGGCGTTGCATCGCAGTGCGTTGCGTCCACCGGCCCCCCCTCGCCGTCAGGGGAGGCTGCAAGGGGAGCCAGGGCCTCGTGGGCCAGGAGCGCGTCCGGCCACTCCGACCGACGACAGACCACCGACCACGACGGCCAGTGCTCCGCGGCGAGCCGCCTCACGGTCTCCACACGCCGATCTCCCGCATCCGCGAGCACGACCGCGAGCCCGACACCCTCCCCGGCCCGCTCGAGCCCGTAGGCGGTGAGCTTGCGCCCCAGAACGCCGGCGCGCTCGGTGGCGAGGTCCACCTCCAGGAACACGCGGACCGGCAGGGCGCGCTGACTCGCCCGCCGCACCGCGAGGTCGATGGTCGCGTCCGGCACGACCCTGGCCACGGTCCCGGCCGCCTCAGCACGGCCCTGCCAGTCCGGAACGAATCGGACGAGCCTCACGTCGACGCCACCGTGCAACGCGCTCGCGAGTGCCGCCCACGCGTCCACCACTGTCAGGGGGTGCGCGAGCGAGCCATGCGGGGCGGCGCCGCAGGCGATACCGCGGTCCTCGAGCCAGCGGCGACCGGCCCTGCCGACGGCGTAGACGTTCTCGCCGTTCCGCGGGGCTGTAACGATGTCCAGCACTGCCGCGTCGTAGAGCCTCCTCAAGCGCGGGACCGCCGTGTCCCTGCGGACGTCCCGGAAGAAGATCCGCACGAGCTGGCCCGTCGTCGCGATCCTGAACCGCGCGAGACCACGCAGCAGGGCCTCGTCCCGGGGACCGAGGACGATGCGGACGCCGGGGCGGCGCTGATCGCGTGCACGTCGCCGGATCATCGCAGGGGATCCAGCAAGCTCAGGCCACATCGCGGGCATGAGACGTGGTGCGCCAGCGCCCCGCAGCCCGGACAAGGGTCGAACGCACCGCCCTCGAACTGGGCTCCGCAGCGACCGCACGCGTACGTCCCGTGGAGCGCAACGCGGTGCCCTCGCGGGCAGCGCGTCTCGGTGCGGAACACCTGGGGCGATCGCACCGCAAGCTGGATGCCGCGCACGCACGCGCGCAGCCCGATCACGAACGTGACGAACGTCCAGGCGACCGCGTTGAGAACGAGTCGCATTTCCTTCATGGAAGCCTCACCCCAGCCCCGGGAAGTCGCCGCCCGGGTCGTCCGGGAACGGCGGCACGACCTCTGCCGGTTCATTCACGGGCTCGGGCGGCGACGCGACGGGAGCTAGTCGCCGGTCCTGAACCTCATGCGCGGGCCATTCGCCCAACCGCGCGCGCGTCTCTGGCGCAAGCCGTGCCGCACGGCGGTCCAGCTCGTCGAAGTCGACCTTTGGCGCCCGGATGAACCCGAGCGGCACCCGTGCGGTCTTGACCCACAGCGCAGCCTCCCGGCGCTGCAGGCCCATGATCCGTCGGATCAGGGCGCGCCGGGCCTCCGAGGGCCGCTCGGCGTCCTCGGGCACTGGCAGCACGGTCGATAGCAGCTTGGCGTCCGCCTCGCTTGCCCTGAAGAAGAGCTCCGCGCCGGTGTTGGCGCGGATCGCTTCACGCAACCTGCGGGGGAGCTGTGCTGACAACTGGTTGATGGTCAGAAGCGATACTCGCCTCGCGCGGCTCAGGGCGAGGATTCTGTCCAGACTTGAGGCCTCGTAGCCTCCGTTGGTCAGGACTTCCTGGACCTCATCGATGGCGAGCCAGACGTGCGGCGAGTCGGCGTGGAGACGGCGGTTGAGGATCGCGCGCGTGAACCTGCCGATGAGGGGCCCGCCCAACATGCGGACGGCGGCCTCCTCCCCTGCGGGCGGATTGGACAGGTCGATGAGCAGGTGATGCTCCTCGAGCGACCGCGCGAAGTCGATGCAGCCGGGCGCCTCCAGCGCGGCCCGCACGCTCGGGAGAAGGAGCACGCCCTCGATGCGGGCCTTGAGCGATCGCAGGACACCCTTGTGTTCGTGCTGGAACCCGTGCGCACCGAACTGCCGGATCTCCTCGTCGCGCGAGTTGCATGCGATCCGCGCGAACAACTCGGGCCGCGCAATCCACCGGACGATCTCGGTCAGCGCCGCGCCCCGCTCGATGGCCACGCGGGCGAGCTTCGCGAACGTGTGCACCGCGGGCAGGCTCAGTTCGACACCGGCCGCCTCCGCGAGCGCAACGCCGAGGCTCATGGCCTGGACGTTCGGCGCCACTCCCGGCTCGGGCAGGGTCAGTCGCAGCGGCGGTGGCTGGCCGCCGGCGAAGGCCCGCAGGTAGCGGAGTCGCGCCGCGAACGCCCCGCCATCAGGACCCGCGGCACGGGCCGGGAAGTACCGCTCGCGCAGGGCGCTCGAGACATCGCCCTTGGGGTCGATGGCAAGGAGCCGCTCGCCGGGATCGTCCAGGACCCGATCCAGGAACTCGACCGCCATCGTGGTCTTACCCGAGCCCGTGGATCCGCACGGGATGGCCAGATGCGACTGCCGGAGGAACCCCCGCGTGAGGGCCACCGCCTTCCTGCGGCCGTCGCGCAACGTCACGTGGCCCACCCCGACATCGTCGGAGCCGGGACGCGGCGCGAGCTGCGCGGCGAACTGCCGCGCGTCGCGATCGCCCGCGAGCCACGCCCTGCGCTCCGCCTCACGCGCGAGTGTCCGCGGATCACCCACGAGGATTCGTTGCGCAAGCTGCAGGAGGCAGCGCATCACTCAGTCGACCTCGTGGCGACGGCCCCTGCGATGTGGCATGTCGCCGCGTCCGCGACTGGCCGGGGGATCCCCGGTAACGGAGTGCCGGCGGGCGTAGCGAGCGCCGGGGTCGGCCCCGTGCCGGCCCCTCCCGTGCAGACGAGCAAGGGCGTCCTTCCCGCGGATGACGACGCCGACCACCAGAACGAGGGCGAGCAGCAGGCCCGGCACCGCGCCGAATGCCGAGGTCGTATGCACGATCCCCGAGATCAGCCCTGACGGCCCCATTCGCGCCACCTCCGCCAGGATCTTGAGGAAGGCCAGTCCGAGCAGGAGCGCGAGCGTCAGGACGAAGACGGACTTCATCAAGCGTTCGAGCATCGCCGTCACCGCGCGGTGGCATCGCGGAGAACCCCGGTCCCGCCGCAATCGGGGCAGCGGGGCCGGCCGCCTGCGCCGTCGAGCGAGCGCAGCCGCCACGACCTGACGGCGTCGAAGCGCGACATGGGATCCGTGCCGGCGCCGAACCCGCCGAGGGACGCGTCCGGGTGCATGCGGAACTGGATCAGGTTGCGCGTCGCGAGCTCGCGCGCGATCCCGTCCCAGCGCGGATGCCCTGAACCGTGGTGCAGGATCGCGAGCGTCAGGAAGGCCACGATCGAATTGATCCGCTCGGTCGAGCTGATGGGTGAGCCGTGCGAGGTGACGGCGTTCTCGAATCCCTCGTCGTACGCGCGGTACCGGGGCTCGAGCAGGCAGCGGTGGCAGCCCCGGCTCACGCCGGGAAGCACGAACGTCACCTCGCCCGCGAGGCCGCGCTCGTACAACTGCGCACACGCCGAAGGGATCGCATGCGTGAGGCTGAGCCTGTTGACCCGCGCCTGGGCCGCGAAGCTGTCCGTCATTCCGAGCAGGACGACCGCCCGCGGCCGCTCGGGATCCCGAATACCGACCAACCGGGCGAACTCCTCCTCGCCGATGTCCTCGAGCCGGGCAATGCGCGTGATGACCTCTGCGTGCGGGTTGATCGCCCGGATCCGCCGGCCGAGGACCGCGACCTTCGGCTTGTCGAGGTCGCTGCGGCAGACCCCTTGGGTCGCGAGGTTCGCCTCGGCGACGCGGTCGGGGTCGACGAGCACGATCCGCCCGACGCCGCAACGCGCGAGGTCCTCGATGCCCGCCATGGCGCCGCCCACACCGACCACGAAGATGCAGCTGTGCGCGAGCCGCCCCAGGTCGTAGGCGGTCCGCACGCGGGCGAAGGCCTCGGCCTCCCACCACGGAGCCTGGGTCTTCGCGGGGTGCGGCAGTCCGAGCCGCGTTCGCCACGATGGTGCCTGCGGCGGAACCTGCGGTGTGGCGGGTACGGCCGGCGCCAGGGCCTCCCGCATCGGCGTCAGTTTCGCCCGCTCGATCCGCACGCCCTGGGCGGCGCGGACTGCGACGTAGGGGTGGATCGCGAAACCGTTGAAGAGAGTCGCGATGGGAAGGTGCAGGTTCGGCAGCGTGGGGAATGCCGCGAGAATGGCCGCCGCGTACTCGAGGTCGGCACCCGAGGGCCGGGAGAGCGCGCCCGGGTGCGAATGTGCGAAGCCCAGCAGAACGAGCCCGGCCGGCGTGAACACTTCGTCGGACAGCCGATTGAGCCGGGCGACGTCGGGCGTGTAGCTCGCACCGGTGCACTGCGCGGTGTCGTCGAGCACGACCTGGCGGACGACGCCGTCGCCGGCGAATCCGAACAGGGCCATGCCGCGCTCCGGCGCCCCGGCGCTCAGGCCGGCCCTCAACTGCTCGTAGGCGAGCTCGGTGATGCGGAGTTCGGGCATGGTCGCAGCGGCGGACATGCGCGGCGCAGGTCTTGGCGCCCGCGCCCTTGGTTTGAGTCTTGAGAGCTTCATCTGGTCCTCCGATTGTCGAAAGGGGTCCCGTGGCGGACGTAGCGGAGCGTGCGCTCGGCCCACTCGCTGGCCACGTAGAGGATGTCGTCGAGGGATTCCAGACGGCCGTCCCAACAGATGTAGTGTCCGGAGGTCGGACTGTGGTAGCGGTGCGTACTGTGGAGGTCGTCGGCCCTGCCGTGGTAGAGGGGCTGGTCGAGGATGTAGATCCGGTACCTATCGCCGTGACGCGCGATCCGGAAGCTGAAGTCGGTCGTGCCGTCCTCCGAGCGATAGATGACGGTGCCGGAGAAATCCTCCGCGGACGTCGACGGGCGCTGCGCGAGGCCGAGCATCTGTGCGAGACTCATCACGTCCTCGATGGGTCCCGGTGGAGGCCCCGAGGGGCCTCCACCGGGGGGTGGAGAGGGCTGGTGGATCAGCGTCGGAAGGTTCCGGGCGGGATCAACGGCTTCTTGCCATCCTCGTCCCCCTTGAGCTTGGGCATCAGCGGGGCAACCATGCGGACCACCTCCTTTCGCATCTGGCATGGGGAAGTCATGAACATCGGTCGATGGTCGAGGACGTTCCGGCCGCCTGCCGGGTCTGCCCGTCGCCAGGCTCATGCGCGTCAAGCCCTTGGCGCTGGCTCACGTGACCCCCAGCTGCGGCCGGCCCGTCCTGACCTGGAATCACGATAGGAGAGGTAGGGTGTGGCACGATGTGGCGAGAATCGAGGGAAGGGCGAAGTTCGCGCTGGTCTTTCGAGGCGACTGGCGATGCTCGAGGGTCAAGTGGGTGACACGCTTGCCCTCGCCACCCTCGCCGCCCAGTGGCCTGAGATGTTCGCTGGCGGCTGGATCACCCAGGATCACCTCGCCAAGTACGGACGGCACTTCGAGGACCCGGGACGCGGCAACCTCTCGGAGGCCAACCGCAGCGGCTTCGCCCGGGCGCGCAGACGGCTGCTGAGCGAGTTCCCCGAGCTTCGGCTGGAGTCGCACGCGACCATTGCGGAGGGAAGGGCAGCATTCCGCTTCGCCGAACCCCCTCCTCCCGACTGCCGGGCGTGGCTTGCATCACAGGCCCGCAGCTTCCTTGAGCGCGACCTGTGGGAGCCCTACCTGATGCCGGCCGACCCATGGGATGTTCTCGTCGCGATTCAGGAGGGGGCGGCCCGCGCTCTTGCGCTCAAGGGGCGTTGGGAAGAAGCAATCGCACTCGTCGATCAGGCCGCTGATGCGTTTCCTACTCGGGAGGATCTCGCCCGGTGGACACCCGAATACGCTGGGTACCTGTCCTCCTTCCGGGGCGGAGTCAACACCCCAGCGGTCGGCGATGACAATCCGGCTGCCGAGGAACTGCTCGCCGACGCATGCTCGCAGGCCTGCAGCCGCTACGACCGGCGCTACCTCGTCAGGTACCTGCGCTGGGTCCGACTGGACCTCAGCCTGGAGGCGGGGAAGCCCGCCAAGTACGCGGCCGCAGGGGCCGGGGCCGCCGCGCTCATACGATCACCGCTACCGCACCGCGGCCCGCGCGACAGACTGCTCGATGCGCGTCTTCGGATCGCCCGCGTGCATTGTGCGTACCATGACCGCATCACCCGTTTGATGGAGGAACTCGACGACAAGGTCATCAAGGAGTGCAACAAGGACCTCGATGAGGCGGAGCACCTCATCGGTGATACTTCACACGTTGATCGGGGGCGCACGCAGGTGTTGCGCGCACTGTTGATTCTATGCGAGGCCCGCGCCTCGGCGAGCATGGAGGAGGCGAGGCCTCGCTTTGAGCGCGCCGAACTGCTCCTGAGGGAGGCCTTCAGCATCGCGCAAGTCGCGGGTGACGCGCAGTTGCTGAGCGCCTCGCTCCAGTATCATGCCGCCTGTATCTTCCAACTCGCTGCGGCGGCGAACAGGCACATGTCGGCACATGGGGGGTTCTTTCCCGCGGACCTGATCAGAAGAGCCGAGACGCTGGCCTCGCGGCGGGCCGACGGCCGTCCGGTCGCTGACGTGCTTGTGAGGAGCATTGCTTCTCGCGCGCTCTTTGAGACGATGCGCCATCGCTCGCAACCTCTGCGGGGAGGGGTGAGCTACCTAGAGCCTGCGGACTTTGCTGGCGCGATGCCGGACCTTGATCGTCTCCTGCACCTGGACTCACGACAACTGGCGTGGTTCTCCTCACCAACGCCACCGAACGTCGATTCGACGAGCACTGGGGTGGAGTCCGTAGATGCAAGAAGGGGGCGACGAGCAGATGCTCGTCGCCCCCGATCAGGACGAACCCCTCACAAATGACGGTGCAAGTCCCGAAGCAGCTCGCCAAGGAGTTCGACAGCCCTGCGTCGAGGGTGTGCGCGCAGGGCTGGGAGAGACAGGGCAACGCTGTCCACGAGCGTGCCGGCGGGGTTCATGCTGGCGCCTCGCCGCTCCGCGAAACCGGCGACGACCCCCTCAACCTGGTGCTGCCTGCGATGTGATGTCACGAGGATTCGGATGCTCGGTGGACCGCGTCGGTCGTGCTCGAACCAGGCCGTGACGTCGAGGATCCCCGGGCACTTAAGTTCAACGAGCAGTTCGGATGTTCTGTCGGTTCGTGCAGTCATCGCGCGTCCTCCGCTGCTGAGGAGGCGCGGCATGCGCATCGCCCGCAGCCAAGGGGCCCGAGACCGGCACCGTGGCTGCGGACGGCCGAACCTGAGGAAGTCACCGAGTATCGAACTGGATGGACGAATGGAGTAGTGTAACATTGTTGTCCCGTAATGTCAAGAGCCATATGGATATACGACATCGTGCGCGCTTGGGTTTGCGTCAGCCCGAGCAGGACTTCCGGCTCCCGCGGAATGACGGAATTGGGTCGCCGCGCGGTCGGACGGCCTCGCTCCGAATCGCCGATGTGGTCATGACCGCCGGACGTGGTGAATGCCGGTCGGCGCCTCCCGACCATTACAACGCCCACTTGAAGTCCCAGATGTCGCCTCCGTCCGGCTCGGCACGGCGGCGGATGACAATCAGCGACGAGCCGCCGCCGTCACTCCGGTTCCGGTGCAGGTAATCGTGTCGCAGGCGGCACCGGCGCCCAGGCAACCCGCCGGCTTCTCGACCACGACCTTTCCGATCTGCGGCCCGAGCCGCTGCGGCCGGAAGCTCACGCCGATGGTCGCGGTACAGACGGCGCAGTTCCCGGGCGGATACGCCGGGCAGGTGTAGCTCGGGCTGGCCACGAAGTCGCCGGCAACGACGCGGACGGCCCCGGTCAGCCCTCCCTCGCGGGTCGAGTTCGTGATCTGGACCGGAAGCGACGATGTGGCGTCGCCGATCACCACGTTGCCGAAATCCAACGTGGTCGGGCTGACGGTGCAGTCACAGCGGTACGTCGCGACGGCGCGCAGGCCCACCCGGTTGCAGATCGAGCTGGTGGTGAGCACGGCCCCGGTGAAGACCTCCGTGTCGCACCGGGACGGTGGATCGAAGGTGACGCCGAACCAGGCGGAGCCGTGCGGCGGAATCGAGTACGTCCTGCCGCCGGCGCTGTTCCGGACATCGAACCATCCCGTGGTTGAGAGGTTCCCAGAGAGCGTGGTGTTGGTGTAGTTGGACATCGTGAACGTCCGATACCCGCGCTCGCCGTAGTGGACGTAGCCGAAGTCGAGGGTGTCGGGATCGAGCGTGCAGCCGATGAGGCCACTGCCCCAGCAGCGGACTGGCCGGCAGCCGGTGCCGGTGGTCACGTCGCAGCTCTCGGGTGCCACGTGCGTCGGCGTGAAGCGCACGACGAACGTCTGGCTGGCCCCGGCGGCGATGCTGTAGCTCGACGCGCCGGGGTTCGTGAAGTACGGCCCGGGCACGTCGATCGTGCCGGAGAGCGTGCCGGTGCCGGTGTTGCGGATCGTGAAGGTGGCGTCGGCCCGGTCCCCGATCGGCACGCTGGGGTAGAGCAGGCCGTTCGGCGACACCTCGCAGGCCGGGTTGACCGCCGCGCCACTGCCGGTGCAGGAGACCGAGGAGCAGGTGGGAAGCCCGGTGTTGACCGTGCAGGACATCGGGCCGGCCGAGGTCGGCGAGAAGCGGATCGTGAACGTCGCCGCCTGGCTGGGTCCGAGGCTGTAGGCGCCGGTGCCGACGAGCGCGAAGTCGGGGCAGGCGACGCTTACCGTGCCGGCGAGGGTGCCCGTCCCCACGTTCGTGATCGAGAAGGTCCGCGTGGCGCTCTGCCCGACCGTGACCGTGTCGAAGGCGAGCGTCGTGGGCGCCACTTGGCAGGTGGAAGGTCCGCCAGTCGCCGAACAGGCCACCGACCCACAGCCGGAACCGGAGAGTGCGATGGTCCCGGGGTGCGAGCCCGAGCCCGTGGGAGTGAAGCGGACCGTCACGGTCGCCACCTGTCCGGCGCCGAGGCTGTACGAGGCGCCTCCGACCACGACGTACCCGGGGGAAGTCGTCCCGGCCGTGCCGTCCAGCGTGCCGGTGCCGGTGTTCGAGATCGTGAAGCTGCGGTCCGCACTCGATCCGAGTGGAACGATCCCGAACGCGAGCGAGGTCTCGCTGATGCTGCACGTCGGACTCGCTGGCGGTGCCGTTGGTGCGGACTTCTTCGAGCAGTTCGTGAGCAGCCCGAACACAAGGAGGGTCGCGACGGCGGAAAGGATTCGGAGGGCTCGCATGCTGCACCTCGAAGGGGCGGTGGAGGGGATCACTCCGGCCGAACCGTCCCTCCCGGGCGGTCGCGGCCGGAATCGAGCTGTACGATGAGCGGCGAGCGTTCGAAGGCCCGCATCTGCGACTCGCGGATGCGGTCGGTGACGCGGGCGTAGACGGACGTGCTGCGGACGTCCTGGTGGCCGAGGTGGTCCTGGACGAACTCGAGCGAGGCGCCGGCTTCCAGCAGGTGCGTGGCGATCGAATGCCGCAGCGAGTGCGTCGTGCGGTCCGGCGGCAGGCCGGCGAGCGAGCGGTAGCGGACGAACCGGCACTGGATCTGCCGGCGCTGGAGCGGCCCGAACCGGCCCGGGAAGAGCGAGTCGTCAGGCCCACCGGACAGGTCCGCCACGTACGCGCGGAGGAGCGTCGCCGTCCCGGCGAAGAGGATCTGCTCGCTCCAGGCTCCGCCCTTCAAGCGCCGGACAAGAAGGCGCCCGCGCTCGAGGTCGAGGTCTCCCCGCCGTAGGAGGAGCACCTCGCCCACGCGCAGGCCATGGTGGTACATGAGCGCGAAGAGCGCCCGGTCCCGCACGTTCGCGATCGCTGCGAAGAAGCGCCCGACCTCCGTCTGGGTCAGGTAGCGCGGGGGTCGTTGATGCGGGAGCGGCGGGATGGACAACGTCGGGAGGAGCGTGATCGCCGGGTGGCTCTCACTGCGCGTTTTAGCAGAAGGGCGCAGTCAGTCGAGCTCGGTCAGCGAGAGCCCGCGGAATCGGGCTCCTTCTGCTCAGTTGGCGGGCAGCCCCGAGCCTTCCGGTTGGCTCAGGGGCGGCTCGGACGCAGCGAGATTCGGGGGTAACCGTGCCGCGGAGCCAGGGAGTGCGCACTTCTGCTAGAGGGCGCACTTGATCAACGTCATGAAGTATGGCACCGCCGGTGCGTTTCGCCAAGCCCTTCGGGCCGCCTGACGCTCGGGTGTCCGGCATGGTTCGTCGCCAACGGGCGCCCTGACATGGCACGAGCGGATCCGCAGGCGAGACACGGGCGTGTACGCCGGGTGCAGCCTTCGCAATAAACGGCACACGGGGTCTGGAGGCCGCGGCACAGGCATCAACCGCTGACATGCCGACGGGAGCGGACGACAGGCCGCACGCGCCAGCAGGTCGGGCACGTGTGCCTGCGTGCCGTAGGCGTAACGGTGGCCCGCAGTGCACCGTCGCCGTCCAGCTCCGCGACATTGAACTTCAGCACCGCGCCTCCACTCACTCCTCTTGGGCATTCCTCCGGCCTTGGGGTCAACCCCATGCAGCTCCCTTGAATCTCTCCTTCCGTGGTCGCGCTTGGCCACTTTCTAATACAGCAACTACGAGTCATGAGCCTTCGAGGGCCTGTACCCCACCTGCTACAAACGATGCTCGTACGAGCGCGTTTCCAGTGAAGTACACCCGCGCTTCGAGAGTGTCTCCGGCTACGCTGACCAGCCTAAACACGTGCACCCCTCGCAGGGCCCGCACGCGACACTCAGCATAGCCAGGCCCACAACTCACTCTCCTTTGTATAGCTTTGCCGACGCTATCCACAGTGCCATCTATGATGTAAATGTCTGGCATCGTGCCTTCGACAGCCTGCATCGTGCCGCTCACCCTCCCGTCGAGCACAACGGTACTTCCGAGGGTGGAGCCGTCCCCCTGGATGAGCACGGCGACATGGCTCACCGAACAGGAGAACAAGAGTCCACAACTCAGTGTCAGAAATACGAGCATCCGCCAGCGCTGGGCCAAGCTGACTGATCGTCGAGGCATTGGATACCCCTAGGGTCTTGTCTGAGGACTTGGCGTGCGCGCTTCACGAATTCCGGCTCCGGCCGCATCCAAGTCCTTCCGCGTGTCCTCCCAGAACTCACCGGGCGGCCGGGCTCGGTTTCCGCGCAGGAGGTTGGTCACGCACTCCACACAATAGTCAATTGTACTACGCCCCTCCTTCAGATACGAGGCCGTCCATCCTCCAATAGGGCCGTAACGTTCCGTGATCTTGCATGCCGTTGCCGAGTGCAGATAATCGCTCTGCTCTCGCCCCGACGCGAACACCATCTTGCGAGATTCGTTCCACACCGAATCAGCCACAATACTGCAATAGATGATGTACTCGAGGATGTTCTCACCGAGGTCGGCGGCGCGCTCGGGATCGTGCCCACTGGAGTCGAGGTAGTTCGTCGGTGCGCCCAGGGCGTAGGCGTACAGACTGATATCTGAGCCACGCAGGCCGCTTGGATCCTTCGAGGTCCACCTCCCGACACGGGGGTCGTAGTCCCTCGCCCCGAGCCGCACGAGCCCTGTGCTCGTGTCCGTCAGCCCGCCTACGAAGCCAAGGCTCTGCCAGCCGGGGTTGCTGCCCGTCGTCTGGGCGCCCCAGGCGTCGTAGTCGATGCGCTGGGCCACTTCGCCGTCGCTGACGCGCACGACAGCGCGCACGCTGCCGAGGTGGTCGGTGATCAGCCGGTAGAGAGTGTCCGCGTGCACGAGCAGGTCGGGGACGTGGGCCTGCGTGCCGTACACGTAGCGGTGGCGGAGCGCACCATCGCCGTCTAGGTCCGCCACCACGTTCAGACGGTTCGCGTAGAGCCAAGTGTGCGTGCGCTGCCCGTTGACGAGCCGGCCCACGCGTCGGTTGCTGGCATCGATCAAGTACGTGAGGCTGTCGCCCGTCACCCCCGGCAGGTGAGCGCCGGTCAGGTTGCCAAGCGCGTCGTAGGTGGTCCGCGTCGTGTCTGGACCGGGGGCGATCCGGCGCGCCAGCTCGCCGTTGGCCGTCCACTCGTACGCGGTGCCGCCGTAGCTCGTCAGGCGATCCTGGGCGTCGTAGCTCCCGATCGCGAGCACCGCCCCCGATCCGTCCTTCTCCTTCGTCCGGTTGCCGTTGCCCGCGAGGCTGTCATCATAGACGTAGCTGCGCACGACCGCGCCCTCGCGTTTGACCTCGTCCAGGCGGCCGGCGGCATCGTAGTGGTACTCGAGCACGTACGTCGAGCCGTCAGCGGTCTCGGTGATTTGCGTGATGCGCCCGAGCGCATCTCGCTCGATCTCCTGCGCGAACGCCCCACCCCCCGGCCACGCGTAGCTGAGGCTGGAGAGCTCGCCGTGGACGTTGTAGTCGAGCGTGCTGGAGACGGTGCCCCCGCCGGCGGTTAGGCTCGTGCCGGTGATGAGCCCGTCGGCGCTGCGCCGGGTGATGCTCTCCGTGCCGCCCGCGATCGATACTCCCGTGAGCGGCCCGTCGGCGTCTCCGTAGGTGTAGGTCACGACCGAACTGCTGTCGCTCCCCACGATCACCGTCTGCGTGCTCTCGGCGAACGCGATATTCAAGCTTCGGGCGACCGCCCCTGAAGCCTTACCACTCCACGATTCGCGGATCAGCACGGGCCCGTCCCAAGCGTACGTGCTCATGACGGAGTCCGGGCTCAGCGCAACCGAAAGCTGTCCCGTCGGACCGTGGGATAGCGTTGTCCGTCCGCGCGCGATCGAGAGCGAGTCGAGCCATCCGCGCGAGCTGCTGTAACGCAGCCGCACCTGGCTGCCGTCAGGACGTTCCACGTCCGTGAGCTGCCGGTCGGCGTTGTACGTGTACCGAGTCGCCGGGTCGGCGATCCCGGCCACAGCCGGAGGCGTGTACACTTCGTTGAGGTCCACGTCCGTGTAGGCGAACTCATGCTCATCGCCACCCGGCGGCGTCAGCCCGAGGAGATTTCCATTCGCATCGTAGCGGAACCGCAGCACGCGGTTCCCAGGAAGCGTCAGCAGCGACTCGCGGTCGGCAGCGTCGTACTGGTAGCTGCTCACGCGCCCAAGCGTGTCGGTCACCGTCTCGAGCCGCCCGCGGTCGTCGTAGGAGTACCGCCAGGCGCGTGCGCCCTGGGAGAGGTGCCATAGTCTACCCGAGCCGTCATATCCGAGTTCCACGGGAGTGATCAGGTTTCCGGTCTCGACCTTCCTCGGCCTCCCCTTTTCGTTCAGCCACAACTTGCTCGTACGCTGCGCCGGCGTGGTCAGCGTCAGCAATCCCGTCGATGAGTCGAAGCTCGTCGCGTAGGTCTGCTGGGCCTGGTTGAGTCGGACCGACTCGGAGAACTGGCCGTTTCCTCCGTACGTGCGAGCGTACTCGGTGGTGCGGATCCGGCCCGAGGGCAGTCGCGTCGTCCGTATGGCGGGTATGGGCGCGAGCGTCCCGAACCGGCTGTCACGTTTCGGATAGGTCAGCGTCTCCTCGCCCGAGCGGCCGACCTCTCGCCGGACCGGGGGAGTGACCGTCGTGTTCGTGTATCCCTCAGCCGACGAGCTGTCGCTCCTGTACGTGTAGCTGTTGTCCGGGTAACGGGTCAGCCGTCGGCGCAGGCCGTTCATGTACTCGGTGATTTGGTAGGTCGTGGTGCGGTTGAGCTCGGTTGTGCGCGTCACTGTCCGGAGTGCGTCCTGCACGGAGTAGCCGAGTGTCAGTTCGGCCGAGGCCGCATCGGTGTCTGTGTCCAGGCGGCCGTCGCCCTGCACGCTCATCCCGAGTCCGGGTGAGCCGGTGCGGTAACGGAACTGCTGCGTCTTTCCGCGTGGATTCTGGTAGGTCTCGAGCAGCCCGTCGGCGTTGTGGTCAAGGACGTATTGCTCGTTGCTCAGCTCGTTGCGGACGAGCGAGAGGTAGCCGTTCCCGTCAACGGCCAGCGAGTCCCTGTGACCGAAGTGCCCGGCAATGGCCTGCGGGTTGCCGTTCGCGTCCCGGATGATCTGAGTGACGAGCGAGTTGGCGTCCGTGACGCTCGTGAGTCGCCCGGCGGCGTCGTAGCCGAACGTGTGGAGCGTCACCCCGGTCCACGCATCCTTCGTGCGTTTGTGCCGGCCGCCGGGCGTGAAGTAGTAGACCTCGCGACCATCCTGGCTTGGGTAGACGAACTCGCCGTTCACGGCATCGTGCACGGGCGGGGCGATACGGCGGATGCCGCTCACTCGACCGCCCGTCTGCGACGTCTCGCTGATGTACACCACTCCCGTACGATCGACGGCGATCCCGCCAAGGGTGAACGGCATCGTACCGATGGCGTCGGCGCCCTCCGTGAGGTCGAACGTCCTTGGGAGCTCCGGAGGATAGTTGGTGTACCCCCCTGCGAGGCGCGTGGTGCTCGCACGGTCGGACTCAATTCGGTACACGCCGCTATATTCCTTCTGTGTTACGTAGATCCCTCCATCGGGGCCCAAAGCGAGCTTATCGGGACCGTGGTCGGGCACCACGCTTGCGGGCAGCCGACGCATCTGACCATCGGGCCTTACGACGTACAGGCGGCCGGCCACGAGAAAGTGGATATTCCCAACTCTGTCGACCTCGATATCCCGTACGTCATTGCCTCCGCCGGAATAGACAGCCAGCGAGTCTGCTTTGCCCGCGTCGCCGATCGGCGTGGTGCTACCATTGCCCGCCACCCCACGAATGCGGCCGTCCGTCGTGATCCGGACGATCCGGCGCCAGCTATCATCGGCAAAGAGCACGCTCCCGTCGGGCTCGACTGCAATCGCGCAGGGTGCGCTCAAAGCACTGCTAGCCGCGGTCGATCCGTCGACGAATGTGCCATACCCGAGCTGGTAACGACCGGCAAGGACGTAGATCGTATCGGTGGGACTGATGCGATAGATCTGCCGCCACTCCTTGTCAGCAACGTAGACTGAGCCGTCTCCGCCCACAGCCATGCTAAGCGGGCCGATGAACCGCTGCCCCACCGCTGGTTCCCCAGTACGGATAGTATCTGTCTGGCCCTCATTTGCCACGTTACTGCCGGCCCAAATCGCGACGGTCCCGTCGGGCCGAATCCGGCCTATGTAGGGTCTGCCCGAGCCGAGGTAGTTGCTTGCGCCAATGAAGAACAGACTCCCGTCGGGTCCGAAGGCAAGATCCCCGGACGGGTAGATCCCGACGCTAAGTCGGGATCCATTGGGTGGCCACGTCATGCTTTCGTTGAGCCCGTTCCCCGCGAACCTCGAGATGATCGGTCGCCGCGCTTCTCCGTATCGGGTGCTGCCGTCGCCGAAGTAGAGCGCTCCGCGGCCACTCGGGTCGTAGAAGTGGTGCGGGCTCAGCGTCCAACCGCCCAGGCCGGCCGAGGCCATGCTCGGCGCGCCGAGACTCACCTTCTGCGTGCTCCAGGCGATGTTGCCGCCGTCGCGGTCGCCCGCAGCCGCCGACCCCGACCGAGTCGCGACGCTGGAGGAGTTCCTCCAGCTCGGCCCGCTCCCGGACTTCGTCGTGGCGTAGGAAGCGCCAAACTCGTAGCCGATTCGGACCGTCGCCGTCACGGAGCCCGGCACGCGCCGGCCGTTGCCGTCCCGGCCATCCCAGTCCGTAAACATGCGCCACTCGTTGGAGCCGAGCCCGGTGTAGATCTTCTCGTAGTGCCTACCCGCCACGTCGACGGTCAGGTGCACCCGCCACAGCCCGGCCGGCACCGTCGCGCCCGTGAGCGGCACGCGCAGCCAGTAGCTCGCGCGGTCGCCGGGCACGCGGTTGCTGCGGTAGTTGAGCGCGTACGGCGTCCCCGAGACCGGAATGGCCTCGCCGAGGACGCGGTTCTCGTTCTCGATGACGCAGTTGCACGTCTCGTCCGGGTCTTCGATGGGCGGAACGCCGGGACCGACCCCTGCGGCATTCGGGCCGCTCCCGTCCGGCTCCGGCCCGTAGTTGTAGTTGTAGTCGTGGCTCGAGAAGTGCGTCACCGGCACCCGCCACAGGATGTCATTCTGCCCGAAGTTCGCCGTCATCCGGGCCAGTTCGAGCGAGTCGATCCCGGCGCTGGCGAGCTTCGCCCCGTCATCCGCCTGGCCGTCCCCGTCGGTGTCAAGCGTCGCGTAGCCTCCGCCGATCGACAGGATCTTGAGGATCACGCCGTCGGGGTCGGCTACCCACACGCCGCGAGCGGGGCTGTAGTAGCCCGAGGGCACGGCCGTCCCCACCGGGAGTCCGAGGAACTCCCGCACGTACGTGATGACCGGCTTGCTGAAGGTGATCTCGGGGGCGGTGCTGCCGGGGTAGTGGTTGTCGAGGATCGAGTCGGCCTCGACGAGGCTCATGTCGACGCAGTACGTGTAGGCCGTCGTCGGCGGCAGTTCTCCGGGCATGGCGTCCCGGCCGCCCGAGCCCACGGTGAACTCCTTGAGCCGGATCCGGTACTTGTCGAATGTCGCAGGCGCGCCGCCGACCGGCGTCACCGTCGCGAGCGCTCCGTTCGGGACGTGGACGTACATGTAGCGGTCCCCGTTCGCATCCGACTCGAACCGTCCCACGATGTGCCAGGACTGCGAGGTGTCGGCGTAGTACCAGCGCTGGCTGCGGCCGATCATGGCCACGGTGTCGAGCACGGCGTAGTCGAGCGGTGGTGCGAGCACCTGCCGCTGCGATTCGAGGAACTCGCCCAGCGTGAAGCGCAGCGTGTAGGTCTCGCCGCCGCTCACGACGAGGTCGAACCGGCCGTCTTCGCGCGACTCGGTCCAGCCGAACTCGGGGTGGTCCTTGACGGCGACCTTGACGTTGGGTAGGGGGCCGAAGTCGCGGGCGACGACGAATCCGCGCAGCACGGCCTCTCTTCCGACAGCGATGCTCTCCGGGTGGGTGATCGTCTGCACCGGGTCGGCACCCTGGAAGAGGAACGCGATCTGGTCCCGGAACGAGCCCACTTCCGTGAGCGCGATCGGCGTCTCGCCCACCAGGCTGTCCTCGTGGGCGTCCTCGCCCGTCAGACGGAAGACGAAGTGCTTGAACCCGGCGGTATTCCCGGCCGCATCGGTGGCGCGCACGAGGATCCCATTGGGCCCGATGTCGAGCGGAACGTCGGCCTCGAACGTGTCGACGGCCGCGCCCATGGGCAGGGTGTCGACGGGCGCGTCGTCCAGCCAGAGGATGGTCCTGGTGGCGTCCGCAACCCGGACCTGGAACTGCACCTGCGCCGAGGCCGAGGCGACCGCGGTGCCGCTCGGTGCCGGGGCGAGCACGTCGAGCGTCGGCGCCTGCGTGTCGCGGATGACCGTCCGCCGCACGGTGTCCGTGAGGCAGGCGCCGTTCATGCCGGCGAACGTGAACGTGGTCATGCCGTCCTGCGCAGGCAGCGCCAGCGAGTCGCTCCAGGTGCCGTTCGTCAGCGTCCGCTCGGTGCCATCCGCCCACAACCGCGTCCCCGTCTGCGAGTCGGCGAGCTGCACCGTGGCCAGCACCTTCGCCGCCCGAGTCACCAGCGAGTCGGTCGGCGCGACGACGACCAGGTCCGGCGGCGTCACGTCGGTGGCGTAGAACTTGACCGACATCGTCTTGCCGGACTGGCTGCCCTGGAGCTTCACCTCCAGAGTGTTGTCGTCTTCCAGGGTCACGTTGCGGGCGAGGTAGGGCCGCCCGCGCGTCACCTCGCCCGGGAAGATGACCTGCTGACTGTTGAGCCAGACCTCGGACTCGAGCGTCCGCGCCGTGCCCGTGGAGTCGACGTTGCCGTTCGTCAGGACCATGACGTGGGGCGTGGCCGGCACGCCGTCCACCGGGCTGAAGTAGCGGGTGTACCACTTGTCCGCCGAACTGCTGGCGCCGTTGAAGCCGGACTGCGAGGCCGCCTGGAAGAGCGGCTCGGACACCTGGGTGATGCGCAGGTCGAGTTTGGCACCGGCGCTGCCGTAGAGCGTCACCTTGAGCGTGGCCGTGCCCTTTGGTGTGATCGTACGGCTCAGGAGCACGTTCGAGGCGTCGACGTCGTGGGTGCCGAGGTACTCGATGCCGCCATACGTCACCCGGGCTGAATCGAGCGGGTTCGACGCGCTCGGTCGGAGTACCTCGAGCAGGAAGCGCCGTCCCGGCACGGCGATGGCCGTGCAGGTGTCGATGTGCGTCACCTGCGAGCCGCTGGTGAGCGAGTAGCGCTTGACGGTCCGGACGAGGACGGTGTCCGCGCAGGCTGCCGAGGCCTGCGGGGAGCTGGCCGGCCCGTGCGCCAGCAGGGAGATCGTGAGCAGCGTGCAAGCCGCAATCAGCGGGCGCAGGCGACGGAGGTTCGTGGTCATGGCGCTCACCTCCCCGCTAGGACGAAGCGCCGCGTCCGGGACTCACCCGCCTGCGTCAGCCTCGCGAAGAAGACGCCTGCTCGTATTCCCGGGGGCTTGGGCCACTGGAGGGTGAGCTCCCCCGCGTGCTCGTGCTGCCGCACGTCGCGCAGCAGCCTGCGCCCCTGCACGTCGAAGAGCTCGAAGCGCGTCTCCGCACGTGAGGGCAGCGAGTAGGCGAGGTGGAGCACCCCGCCTTCGACCGCCAGGCCGCGAATGGCGAGCGGGGTCGCGGCCGGCACCTCCACCAGCACTTCCCCCGTCACCACGTCGAGATCGGAGGTGCGAAGCCTCAGGCGATAGGTGAGCGCCTCGCCGGGCGCCACCTCCGGGTCTTCGAGCACGAGGTCGCCCTTGCTGTCGCGGGCGAGCTCGCGGACGAGCGCCCACTCCTCGCCTTCTCCGGAGCGCTCGACGAGCACGGCGTACTTTGCATCGGCGGCACCCCGCCAGGAGAGACGCACGAGATCCGGCCACTTCTCCACTGACTGGAGCGCTGGCAGCGCGCCGAGGCCCGCCAGCGCGGCGCTCAGGACCGTGCCGTGGCCTCCGGATTCGTCCTGCCCCCACGAGACCAGTACGCCGTCCGGAAGCGCGAGCAGTCTCGGGCGGTGCTCGTCCAGCGCCGTCTCCGTCACGCGGACGCCACCCGCGGGCCAACCGGTCGCCTCGTGGCCGCGCCCGTCCAGGCGAACGAGTCGCACGTCTCCCGGCGCCGATTCGCCGGCATGGCCGATCCAGGCCACATATGCCCCACCAGCGCCATCGGAAGTCAGCGATGGCGTGGACGCGAAGTCGCCGGCTCCGATCACCCTACCGCCAGAAGGCCAGTTCGGGTCGAGGGCGCCGTCAGGCGTCACACGGGCGAGGAGCGACCGGGTCGAGTCGTCGCCGGCGTCGTTCCAAGCGACGAAGCTCCCGCTCGTGTCGGCAACCAGCGCGACGGTGCGCAGTCGGAGCGCCGACGCGGCGAGTTCAAGGCCGTCGCTCGGCCAGCCGGCCCGGGTCCGGCCCGAAGCATCAAGCCGCGAGAGCCGGAGGCGGCTCTGGCCGGGGGCCTCGGAAACCCAGGTCAGCATCACGCCACCTTCGGCGTCTCCCGTTGCCACCGGGCGCACCGCATTCTGGCCCGACTCGGCGACGATGCGGCCATCGCTCGGCCAGTCGGGAGAAACCGTGCCACCCTCGCCGAAGTGGAGCATTCGCAGTTCACGCGCCCCGCTACCACCCTGCTGCCAGGTCAGCCAAGCGCCACCGGAAGGATCGCGCACGATGGCCGGATCCGAGGCGCTCGCTCCAGAAGCCCCTACCCGCAGCCCGTCAGCCGGGAAGCCGCTCGCTGGCTCGCCAGCCGCAGAGAGCTTTAGCAGGTAGACCGCGCTGCGCTGCGGGTCGCGGTAGTCCTTCCACGCGAGCCACACTCCGCCGTCAACGGTCAGCGCCATGGCCGGCTGGGTTTGGGTCCCGCGGGCCGCGCAGACAACGGCGCCGCCGTCGGGCCAGCCCGCCGCGGCGGAGCCGTCGCCGCCGACGTGCTGGGCGCGCAGGTCACAGTCCTCGCCGGCGGATTCGATCCAGACAACGAACGCACCGTCGGCGCCGTCAGCGACCGCGACCGAATGCGTGGCGCGCAGCGCGCCCACGCAAAGACGGCCGAGCGGTGATTCACCGGTGATGCCTGTGCCGGAACTCGAGTAGCGCGCGCTGAGCACGGCGAATGAACGTCCCGTGCGGACGTCCATGCACTCGGTGGCGCGGCTGGGTGAGGAAACGGAGGCAAGCGTGCAGAGACAGGCAAGCGCCAGCGGCCACGCGGAAATGCACACGCGCGGATCGCAGGCAGGGCGGCCCGATTTCATGCTCGTACTCCTTGCAGCGAGACGAAGGCGGATGGCGACTCGACCCGTTGAATCGAGGCGTCTCGCGTCGGGGCGGCGCGATGAACGGAAGCTATCGAGGGGCAGTTCCATCTGCAAGTGGATTCTATGACTCCGACGCTACGTGAACGCGTCCCCGACATTGGTTGTCGCAATTCCAGCACAGGCGGCGCCGCCTTGAATCGCACGCTGCTCGCGTCTTACTCGTTCGAAACCTCCCACGCACCTCCAGACCGTCGGAGCGCACCTTGCAGATCACGTACGACCCGGACCGCGAGGCCACAGGCCTACGCCTCGAGTCTGAATCTGTCCAGCGCCCTGCTCGCCCGCTCGGACCCGGGGGCTACGTGGGGCTCGCGCCACGCTAACGCAAAGGCGCCCAACTGTTTTCACAGTCGGGCGCTAAGGACATCCTCGTTGCGCGCTTACCGTCGGACAAACAGACTCGCGAAGAAGTGGCAACCCGCGACGATGAGGAATCCAATCAACATGAGGCTCGATCCCACCAGCCCTGTCTCCGAGCGGGCGTCTCGGGCACGCCTACTCAGCAGGAGCCAATAGAGAGCGCCACCTCCGAAGACCATCGTGCCAACGACCAAGCCCGGGAACAACAACGAACTCATACTCACTCCTGGTGCATCTGCCGCGCAGAGATTGCGCAGCATGTCTCCAGGAACGAGCGACAGAGAAGACTAGCATGCCCCGCGAAGTAATGTCAATAGATGCAGGCAGTATGCTATAGGCAAGACTGGATGCCGAACGTGAGTGGCTATGCTTTTCTACTCAGACCTCCGTGTTTGGCCACCTCGGGGACCAGCTTGGCCAGTGTCTTGAGACTGAGTCCAAGCGCGTCGACGACCTTCGCCAGCGGAGAGCCCGACGTGACGCGTTCTGCGTCAATGGCGCCAAAGGCCGTGGCGAATTCAGCGTTCCAGTTGACCATCTGCCGCAACTGCGGCAGCGTGATGTTGCCTTCAGAGAGGTAGACGCACAGTCGCAAGTAACGCAGCGCATGACGGCGGTTGAGGAGCAGCGTCCCCTCGCTCATGAGGGCGCGAGCCAGCGCGATCAAGTAGTAGATCGCCGCGAAGACGAGGGCTGCGGAGGTTGAAGCGCGGAAGATGGCCAACGTCAGCACCATGCCGTTTAGATCCTTCGCGCTCACGAGCGTCGCCGCGTGCCGGTCCAGGACCCACGCACCGTAGAAGAGCACGCCGAGGGCGACAAGGTAGGCGAGTCCGCCGGAGATGTTCAGGTAGGTGGCGCGCTCGGTCAGCTCGCTCTGCGCCTTCTCTACCAGGACATCGGTGGCGGCATGCTTCAGTGGATTCGGAACGCCGCTTGCCTGGAGGGCGTCCCGCGCCGCGATCAACACGTACTTGCGCGCGTAGACGTCGCCGCCGATCGTCCGCCATTGGTCTTCGACCCCGGTCGATGGGTTCTCCAGCCACTTGCGCAGCGCTTCGAAGGCCGCCTCCTGTTGAGTGGTCGTGGGCGCACCCTCGTTCTGCGTTTCGTTCGACATGCTCACTCCCTTACCCAACCGAGGTGGGTTGGTGTCTGGTGCAGAGGATCCGGATGGCCCCCGCGCCAGTTGCAGGCTTACGGCGCGTCGGCCTTCTTCGAAGCCAGGGCCTTCTCATCCTGGGACGCCGGTCGGATCCTGAGCAGGCTTCGCCAGTGCTTGTCCTCGAGGTATCCCAACGCCACCTCGCGCCAATGGCCGCGGTCGGCGATCCGCCGGACGATCCACCCGAGGACGAGGAGGGCGGCGAGGATCGGCCAGTCCAGCCCGGGGCGCCACTTCGCGCCGAGGCCGTACCAGTAGTCGACGATCTGCTGGAACGGCCAGACCCATCCGGTAGGCGGCTCGACACCCGCCCCGAGTCGCACGGCCGCCACGTAGCCGACCACGAGCATGAGGACGGCCACCCAGAAGATGGTCTCCGGCTCGCGGGAGTAGGCGCGGGTGGGCTCGCCGCGGCGACTCGTGATGCGCAGCCCGCCCTGCGGAATCGCCGGTGCCCACCAGCGTCGGATCCGGCGGCGGAGGTCCCAACCCGCGAGGATCAGCCGAATCTCCTCGGCGTCTTCGTTTGTCTCGCACACGACCTTCCAGGTCTCCAGTGCGCTGAAGTCGGGCGACGTCAACACGTGCCGCTCGTGTCCGCTCTCTTCGAACACCTGCCCGAAGGGACCCTGCCTTCCGCAGTAGAGTCGCACGGACTTGATGTGCCCGGCTCCATTGACGGTGCTGACCTGGATCTGGAACGGGACCTGCAAGTCGTTCGGCTCCATGTTCTGCAGCACGAAGACGTGGCGGAGCGTCCCCTCGGTCGCGCCGACGGGCACCCCCGTGGCGTAAAGGTAGATGCGGTGCCGGAGGAGGATGGTGAGCAGTCTGGCACCGAGGCCCACGAGGACGGTCGGGCTGAGAACGTAGTCGATCAGGGGCGCTAGCATCCGTCGGCCCTCGTGCGTGGATCGGCCGCAAGCTGGTCGCGCGCGGCCTTGAGGGTGGCCTCGTCCGTGACGCGGCTGACGACGCCGCCGGTCTGGACTCGGAAGTCCCGACCCCCCTCGGCCCCGCCCGGCGCGGCCCAGAGGCCGAAACCGGCGAGTGGGAAAGGTCGCCGAGGATGCGCCGGCGGCTGCTGGATGATCGGCCCTCCGGAGATGAACAGGACGGACGACTCGCGCGCATCCTCGGGATCTGCCTCGGTTCGGGGACGCGTGAAGGCGAAGTAGCTCGTCGACTCCAGCCGGCCGCGGTGCCTGGCCTCGTGATCGACGAAGCGCTCGACTCGCTCGCCCAGCGAATGCGGACGTGCCGGGTCGGCCGGGATGATCCAATCCCCGATGAGGTCGCGGAACTTCCGGCGGCCGCGCAGGTCGGGCGCGCGCTCTCCATGCTGCTCCATGGTGACGCCGAAGAGCCACTCGCACACCTGATTGGCCTCGACGATGTAGCCGTCGGCATCGACGCGAATGACGCCGCACTGGAGATTGCGGATGAACGTCGCCTGGCGAAGTCGCTCGAGCTCGCCCGTGGCGTGCCGGTTCCACCAGACGAGCAGCCCGCTCGCGGTGACGAGAAGGACGATCCCCAGGAGGCCGTAGGCGTAGACGTCCGCCGGCAGCCGCGGGGTGCGCGGCTCGAGGAGGAGGAAGCGCATCGCGCCGCCGGGCCCGCGCGCCAGCGGCAGGATGAAGACCGGGTCGGGGAACCCGCGGAGGAGGCCCAGTCGACTCCGCGCCTCAGCGGGCGTGACCCGGGCAGCGTATTGCCTCGCGAGGTCGAGGAGCCGCGCCCGGTCGCCACTGCGCGCCGGTCCCCACCGCGGCTTGTGCGGCGGGTGGCGCCGCCCATTCGCGCGAGCCGCACGCAGCAGCTCGACCTGCTCCTCGTTGGTGACATCGCCAAGCGTGGAGCCCGAGGGCACGGCCATCTGGTGCAGTTCGAAGAGCATGTTGTGCTCGGCGAGCGAGTCCAGGTAGACGGTGGTCGGAAGTCGGTAGTCGACGGCCACGATGCCGACCAGGCGACCGGGGCGCTGCCGGTATGCGGCCGAGACCGTCTGGCACATGGTCCGCACGATCCCGTTGCCGCCGAGGTCGATGTAGGGCGGAGACTCGTACCAGTCCTTGCCCTCGAACTCTTTCGAGTAGAACTGCTGCATGTAGTGCGCCGCAGCCCAGTAGCGGTTGACGCCCAGCTGGTTCGGGTCCTGCGCCGGCCAGATCCGAAGCACCGACCGGTCGGAGATGAAGTAGGCCTGCACGATCTCGGGCGCGTTCTCGTCGGCGCCGGAACGCGCGGAGTCTGGTGGCAGACAGAGCGAGAGCGCGTCTTCGAGTAGCCGCGACACGGCCACTGCGGTCAGCATCTCGTGACGGATGGAGTCCGCCACCCCCGACCTCTCCCGCGGCTCGGGGCTCGAGAGCAGCCAGCGCGGCAGAAGGAACGTCGAAGGGATCAGGAGGGTCGTGGATGCACCGAGCGACGGGAGCCTCGCGCCCAATTCGGTTCCGAACGGTCCTTGCAGGCGGACCCGGAGCGGCAACGTGCTGTCGGGAGGAATGGCGCGGACGCTGCCCAGCGGGGCATCGCGGACCATGCGAACGTGCTCCAGCGCCGACTCGGTCCAGCCTGCGGTTCGAGCGAAGCCGGCCTCGCGCCCGATGTGCTCGATCGTCGCCGAGAGCGTCGGGTCGGTGACGTCGGGGCCCGCTGCTCCTGCGTCAACCGCCGTCTCCATGAGGAGCTGGGCGGTCCGGAGTATCGCGCGTGCACGATGTCCATTGGCCGGCGCCAGGCTGTCGATGGACCACTTCGAGAGGTTCGCGTTGACCGGCGCCAGCACGGCCGAGGTCACTGCCGGGTACTCGAGGTCGGAGCGCGGTTCCGCCTGCCGCGTGATCGAGGAGACCTGCGCCTGCACGGCCTCGTAGTACTCCGTGAAGAGCAGGTATGCGGTCCGTCCGCAGAGCGCAGCGAGGGCCAGCAGGACGACGCACAGGCTGAGGATCCCCATGGCCTGGCCGGGGGCTTCGCGAGCGGTGAATCGCAGTCGCCGCGTGAACTGCCGAACAAACGCTCGCCACTGGGTGTCGCCGGGGACCGCTTCGTCAGCCATGCGACCTCTCACTTCGTTCGACGCAGCCGGGCCGGCGGCGACACGCCGCATGCTCCCGTGCGACTGAACTGTCGGAGCTTCATTGCTCAGCCCTGCCCTGCGACCGGGTTCGGGCGAGCCGTGATCATCGAAACCACTGCGACGTCAGGACTCCTCGATCGGTTCCGCGGAGGATCTGTCTCATCAGATCGAGAACCGCCGGGGTCGTGAAGTAGGCCCCGTGGTGCGGTGGTCTCGGGTCGAAGTACCGGGTGCAGTCGACTTGCCAGACGTTGTCCGGGACGCGGCCGGCGGGATCCAGGCCGCTGCGGCCGAGCCGGCGCTTGCCGAAGTGCTTGAGGCCCGCCGAGACGCCGAGGATCTCGTCCAGCCCGGTGTAGAGGACGCTGACGCGGTACGTCAGGTTGGCGATGGCATCGCCGTCGCTCCTGTCCACCGTTTCGCCGCTTGCGAACAGGTCGTTGTCGACGTCGGCCGCCACCATCAGGAGCTGGTTGAGGAGGCTCACGAGGAGCGGCTGGTTCTTGCGCGTCCAGACCGCCTGCATGGCCTTCTGCAGGACGTAGTTGCCCATGCTGTGGGCGATCATCGACGTCTTGGCGCGGCAGGCGAGCTCGGGCCGGCGCACGGCCACGGTCTGGCGTTCGACGAGCCAGTCGTAGAGCGCCTCGAGCACACCGGCCAGGTCGGGCGCGGAGGCCGCCGCATCCCCGCGGTCGGCGAGGTACTCGACCGGGCTGCCGTTCGAGGGCCAGGTGAAGAGCACGCAGGTCCCCATCGAGGCCTGGCCGGTGAAGAGGTGGTCGGCGATCGAGCGGTAGGCCCGCGCCGCGCCATCCCAAGTGTTGTTGTAGCCGTGGACGAAGAGCGTGACGTGCTTCTGCTCCTCGTGCTGCTCCATCTCGAGCAGCGGGTAGGCCCCGGCCGCTTCGGCCAGTATGCGTTGAAACGCGTCGGCGGAGACCTTCTCCCAACTGCGGAACTCCTCCACCGCCGGGCCGTCGGTGACCCAATACGACAGCGCCTTGCGAGTCCTGCCCAGGCCGTTCGGCGTCACGTTCCGATTCGAGATCATCCAGTACCGTGGCACAAGTCCCCCATCCGCTCCGGGTGCCCACACGACCGGCCGCTGGCCTACCCGTCGAGGTCGGCCTCCTCGACGTCGTTCAGGCTCATCCACTTCGTGGTCACGGGTTCGCGCAGGATGATGCTGCGAACGTGCTGATCGTGGGCGGCCTCCTTGAGGTCCGCGAGGATCAGCGCGCGCCGCTCGGGGCCGGACGGCCGGTCGGTCTGGAACGCATCATCCTGCGCGATGCGACACAGGGCCCGGTTGAACTCGTAGAAGAGCCAGCCTCCGACGCGCCAGTCGCCCCTGAGTTCGATGGCCCGGGAGAGCTCGCCCTCCGCCTGGACCCAATCCGGCTGGCGCTGGTCCTTGAGCGCGAAGCCGAGCTGGCCGTGATTGAGGTGGAAGACGTCCTGCTCGTCCGCCGCGATGAGCGCGCGGAAGATCGGGATCGTCTGCTCCATGAGCGGCTTGTCCTTGGCCCAGCTCGTGGCGCGCAGGCCCGAGGCGCGGTAGAAGATCTGCGTGCGCGTCTCGGCCCGGGCTCGCCGGATCGCCTCCGTGAGCTCGGCCTGATCGACCGTCGGGATGCCCTGCTGGCTGTCGAGTTGCTGGTAGGCGAGCGTCAGCGCCCGCGCGTCCGCCTTCGCCTGGCTCTCGAGCTCCTGGACGCGCTCCGTCGCCCTGGCGGCCGCCGTCCGGGCTTCCTTGGCCTGGGCGGCGAGGTCGGACTCGGCGAACTGCCCGGTCAGGAAGAGGCGCGTCCACAGGTACCCGAGCAGGAAGCCGCAGGTCGCGAAGTACAGGACCACGGTCAGCGCGACGGCATCGCTGCCCGTGCCGCCGCCGAAGCCCGACCTGAGGTACTCGCCGGTGCCCTTCAGGAATGCGGGCAGCGTCACGAGCTGTGTGAGTCCCACGCCGACCAGGATCTTCGTCAGCCAGTCGGAGATCTGCTCGAGGTTCGTGTTCACACGGTAGCCGGCCCCGGTCCTGTCGGTGCCGGTCGGAGCGCCGGTCTCAGGAGCGGGCGCCGGCCCGGCCGGCGCGTCGTGCTGCAGCGAGCGGGGGATGCCGAAGAGGAATCCGAGCAGGCCGCCGACCGCGAGCGAGGCGCCGGCGGTGAGCAGGCCGAAGCTGGCGATGACGCCCGCCTGCGGGAGCCTCGCGGTGCACGCCGCGTACAGGCCGAGCCCGGCCAGCCCGATGCCCATGCCCGTGACGATCGTGCCGACCGTGAAGCGGCTATCGAAGGCACGCCGTCCCTCGTCCGCCGGGATCTCGTTCATGCGTGTATTCGCCTCCTCCGCCTACTGCACCGGCGCCGCCACCACGTCCAGCCCGGTGATGGGGTGCACTTCCCAGCAGGTGGCCCGCCACAGGTTCGAGCCGTCAGGGTTCGTGTTCGTGGCGTTCTGGACGTGCTGGGTGTCGAACAGGAGCCAGCCGCGCACCTTCACCCACTTGCCGAGGATCGAGCCCTTGAGCGCGGCGGTGGACCAGTCCACGCCCCGCGTCGTGCGCATGAAGCGCCTCCAGGTCGGCGTCACCTCGACCACGAGGCGTTCGTCCACGTCGGTCGCCTCCGGGGTCTGGACGAGCTCGATGTGTGTGTCGCGCTCCTCGGCGTCCTTCGCGCGGCAGTTGCAGGTCTCGATGCCGCCGACCTTGACGTCGTGGACGTAGCCCACGACCTCCACCGCCCGGCCGGTGGACCAGCGCGTGCGGTCGTCGCCCGGATACACCAGGTCCTCGATCGGCGTGCCGACGACCGCCGACGGCGCCGGGCCGATCACCCGATTCTTGAGGCGGTTGAGTTCGCGCAGTTGCGGAAGCTGGGTGTCGCCCTCGGGCGGGCAGTCGCTGGGAGCGAAGGCGGAGGCGTCGAGGGCGCCGGCGCCGGGCGTCGGGGATTCGGTCTCGCCCCCGCTCGCGCCGGGCAGCGGGCCGGGAAAGCGGCGCACGAACGTGCGGTAGACCCAACCATCCGCGCCGTCCGCAAGTCGGACGTGGTAGTACCCAGCGCTCTGGCGCGAGCCGATGAGTGCGACGGCCTCGCCCTTGGGCAGTCGCGCCACCTCGGTCGAACCGGACTCGTGCTCCTGCCGGACGACCGCCGTCCGCGAGGTCTTGAGGTAGTCGGCGCTCGCCGGGGCGGCGAGCAGGCAGAGGGCGAGGAGGAACGTGAGACGGCCGGCGCGCACGGGCTACCTCTTCTCCGGCGGGACCGCCGCGCCGCCATCGGCCTTGCGGCCGCCGGCCACCTTTTTCGCGGCCTCCATCGACGGGACACCGGCCCCGCGAAGGTCCAGGTACTCCTGGTAGGCCGAGCTTCGCCACTTGAGGACGTCGCGGAAGAGCATGACCGCGCCCTTCGAGCCGCCCGCGATGATGCCGGCGGTGAGGAGTTGGCCCGGCCACTCGGACGTGCCCCCGAGGACGATCATCCGCAGGGCGTCGAACTCCGTGTAGCGGCAGACGAAGAACGCGACCGCTAGCGCCGTGAGCTCCTTGACGCCATTGCCGGCGAAGAGCGGCAGGAGCAGGCGGTTCTCGAAGACGACCGACAACGCGCGCTCGGCCACGAACGCCAGGATGACGATCGCGCTCAAGACCTCGAAGGTGCGCTCCCAGTCGAGGTGGAAGAGGTTGGGATCCATCTGCGGCCTCCCTGCGGGTGGGCGAGTGGGTCTAGGCGAATCGGTCCACGATGGTGAGGATCGCCCCGGCCATGCTCTCCACGTTCTTGATGATCTGGTTGAGCTTCTTGTTGCGATCATCCGCGGACTTGACGACCTTCATCAGCGTGGCCAGTTGTTCGACGTCGGCGGGGGTCGGGAAGAGCTTCTTGACCTCCGCGTCGGTCAGGCGGGTGAGCGACGAGATCGTGGCGGCCAGTTTGTCGTTGGTGCGCTTTCGGGCTGCGTCCAGTGCCTCGTCGATCTGCTTTTCGGCCTCGTCCCAGTCGATCGGCATCGCTCCGCTCCTATCTGCTGAATGTGGCCCTGGCCTTCGCGACCGCGCCCTGCATGCGCTGCCGGAAGTCCTCCGCCCTCTTCGAGGCCTCGGCGGCCTTCTCAAGGTCGCGGGAGAGGTCGTCGACGACTTCGTCCACCTCTTCGAGCACGCCCGCCACCTTCTCGTCGTGAAGTCCGAGCATCTCCAGGTACCGCCGACGATTGGCGTCCACCTCGGCCGCGGAGGCGAGGAAGCTCGTCAGCGTGCCGTTGATCGCCCGCGTCTGGTCGTACTCGCGCCCCAGCTGCGCGGCGATCGCCCGCTCGAGCTCGTCCAGCGGTGCGATCATGGACCGGCGTTGCTCGTTGATCCGGCGCTGGATCCTGGGTCCGATCCGGCTCAGGAACTCCAACCGGTCGCGGTCCGTCCCTTCGCGGCAGACGCGCGTCCAGATGGCGGCGACCGCCGGCTCGCTCATGACTTCTTCCGAGTAGGTGGGGATCCACACCTCGTCGATGTAGCGATCCACCGAAGCCCGCTTCTCGTCGAAATACCGGCCGAGCAGTGCGAGGTGGGAGACCTCGATCGCGCTGATCCGGCGCCCGAGCTCGAGGGAGAGTTCCGGGGCCTCCTTCGGGATCGTCGCGCAGCCGGTGGCAAGCCCCGCCAGGCCGATCGCGCAGGCGAGTGAGGCGAGCACGACGCGCAGTCCGTCGGCCCGCGACGAATTCCCCCGGAGTCTTTCGAAGGCAGGTTGTCTCGCGGAACGCACGCCGAGGCACATGGACACGGGAGTCCTCCCATTCCACGCCGTCACTCGGGGGTTGCGACGCCAGGACCACAACGGCTGTTGGATCGGAGCGGCCAGCGGATCCGCAAAGGCAATGGCGGATACCGGTCACCCCTATTCAGGGGCGTATCGATGTCGCCGCCCCGAACGATGCGAACTCTCCGTCCGTCCGGGCAACGGGTCAAGAGAAATATCGGGCGTGTGGACCTGCCGCGGGAATTCGGCAACGTGAACGCCGGGCGGCCGAAGTGGACGATCGCCTTGAGCGCGGACCTCTGGCGAACCGCGCGCATTCAGCACGCCGCGACCCTCACTCTTGGCCGAAGGTCAGGCGTGAGGGCGGACGCAGCAAGTTCCGAGGCGCGAATCCGAGTCACCGGCGTCGATGACCGGCGCGATGATCGTCGGTACATGCAGCATCGAAGTCGCCGACCGCGCGCAACCCGGAGGTTCATGCAGAGCGCACCGAAGCGGTCCGCCTGCAGGGGGTCGGGACGGCCAGGCTGATCCGACCGACATACCGTCTCACATGACGGCGGCCGCCCTCGACCGACGCCGGCCGCGCGGGCCGTGCTTTCGTCTCCAGACGTCGTGGGTGTGCGGATTGCCCCCGAAGCGGCGATGAACGTTCTTGGCCGGAAGGCCGTCGGCCAAGGCGGTCGAGAAGATGCGCTGGCGATCGGCCGGACCGTGTCGGCGATCGGCCCGATTCACCCGGACGGGCTCGTGCAACCTGGCTCGCACATGCGCGGGCACGGTTCGATCCTTCGCTCCCAATCAGGATGCGGATGATGCCACTCCGGCGCTGCCTCGCTGCCAGAACGGCAGAGCGCCGTCGAACTCGCGCCGGCGCGGGCTCCTCGGAGATACCCACGATCAACGCTCGAACGACGGCGCCTGCGCTCGATGCTGTCTGCCCGCCGATGCCGAATCACGAACGACTTCGGCCGTTCCCGAACGAGGGCCTCGCGCCCCCATTCCCCGACATCCGTCCCGGTCGGGGGGCCGCCCGACCGATCCGCACCGGCCGCTCGCCTCTACCCGGAACGCAGCCTACGCATGATCGGTGCCACGTTCATCCAATCTTCGCGAATGGCGACCGCCGACCGGGCTGCAGTGGCACGCGTCACGTCCACAGGCGCTTCGTTCGAGAGGATGGACTCACGTTGAGCCCACGCGCCTTACGCCGTCGTCCTTGCCGCCTTGAATCGCACTCGTGCGGAGAGTCGGCCCGACCATCGGCTCGCCGGTGGGCATCGCGCGGGGCGCCGGGCTCCCGCCAGGTCCGGCATGCGTCGCGCGACACGGGACATGGGCCAAAGGAACCATGGACGGTCGAATCCGAATTCCGCAGAATTGCCCGACGTGGCGGTGTCTTCCCCCCGACCGCCACCCTGGGGCGGGCTCGGCGCTTGGCGATCGAGGCCCGCCCCCTTCGACTTCTGCCGCCTGCCCCATCCGGATGGCGTCGTCGAGGGCCCGATCGCGCGGAACGCACTTCCCGCAGCGCGGGTGGACGCCACGTTCCTCACCTGAGCACCACGACGCGCCTGCATCCTCGCCGGGATCGGCCGGGGTCGCGGACGAAGTACACGCCGCGGGGCAACGGTTGCGTCGGGCCGTTGCCAGATCCGTTCAGATTCGGGTAGCCCCGTCCACTCCAGATCCTCCGGCCCATCGCGTCATACCACTCCTCTTCCGACGCCTCGCCGAGGATTCCCGGAGGGCCGGGCCAGTACGCCTGGCTCATCCCGAGCGCTGTGGGGCTCACGGGGTCCGCCCCGCCGCCGGGCGGCAGAAGCGAGCGCACGGCCTCGGCAGCGGCTGCCCAGAATCCACTGGCCGGAGAGCCCGCGCACCCGAGCCGCAGTCCGCCTCGCTCGATCCAGTCCACGTAACCGACCAGCTCCGCCGAACTTGCGCCGCGCTCACGCAGGAGGGCGCGCTCGAGCGAATCCACCGCGTGCCACCGCTCGGCCAGCGACCTCTCCTGTCCCTGAGACTCCCAGGCGATAGAATCCACTGGCGGCCCGAGGCGCAGGTGAAGACGCAGAGCGGCGCGTTCCGTACGCTCGAGCGCACGCTGCAACCCGGTGAGCGACTCGATCAAGGGAGCCTCCGGCGCGGATACCCGAATCGCGAGCTCAAGGCCCCCATTCCCGTACGAAACCACGCTATCCAGACAGGCCGCGAGCGCCTCGCAGCTGCGTGGTGGACCGGCTGATCCGGGCCGCGGCATGCGGTAGGCCGCGAGCATTCCCCGAACGCTCGGCACAGGCCCATCCGACTCGATCATCGTCGGATGCGTCGATGGCGCCTCTGCGGATGCCGCCGAGGCGGCCCGTGCGGACAGGCAATGCCGCAGCAACCGAATCAATACCAGCGTCGCCGTCTGCCACCGCCGCTCGAAGGCCAGCGCCTGCGTCCGCTGCGCTGCCGAGATCCCGAGTGTCGCGGTACTGGTGTCGGACACGCCGAGGCGAAGCACCAGGTCCTCGTATCGCGCCTCGAGCGTGCCTGCGTCGCCCACGCGTGCAATGGCGAGCAGGGCCAGCCCGATGCCGCCGCCGACTCCGACCAGCCTGTGCATGGCGTCAGCCCTCGCCGGCCGCCTCCCCGGCGGCGTGGTGCAGGTTCGCGCACGGCGTGCCGTGCCCGCACCACGGGCCGCCCGAGGGGGTCGGGGGAGGCCTAGCAGTCCACCTCGGGGCTGAACGAACAGCTGGCCTGCGTGCCCGAGACGCAGTTGCTGATGGGCGAACGATTGCCCGCGGCATCGAAGTGGAAGATGACGTAGTAGTAGGTCTGCTCGCAGGTCAGGCCCGTGATCTGGCGGCAGTCCCCGGTGCCGTTGCTGCCGGCCGGCGTTCCGGTCGCGACCACCGTCGCCGACTGCCAGTTCGTATCGGTGATCGTCGAGCTTGAGCGACGAATCTCGTACGAGCTCGCCGTGCCGGTGTTGCAGTCGTTCCCCGGATCGGTCCACTCCAACACCGCCGTCGTCTTGCCGGTCCCGACCGCGAGGTTCGTCACCTTGGCCGGCGCACAGTCGTCGGCCAGCGCCTGCGTCGCGAACATCACGAGAATCGAGAGCGACAGTACAGACAGCATCAGCTTGCGCATGGGTAGTCCTCCACCCGACCGCGTCCAGGCGCGGAGGGTCTGTCGGCGGCCATGTCGAGGGGCCGCAGCTGTGGTTCCTTGGCTTCAAGGGTAGTGCGGGGCCCCGGGTCTGCCCGGTACTTCACCCGGTTTGTCCGATCACTTCGTCGAGCGTCGTGTCCGGTTGCGCCCGGACGAGATCGGCGCGGGCCGGGCCGATCGCACCCCGCCCGCGCCGGCGCCTTCTAGCAGTCGGAGATCTGCTGCGAGTTGCAGGGGTCGATCGTGCCGCTCGGCGAGTTGCTGACCGGCGAGCGGTTCCCGGACTCGTCGGTGAAGGTGATGGCGAAGTAGTAGGTCGAGTTGCAGCCGAGGAGCGTGGCGTTGTAGGGCGCGTTGCAGTCGCTGGTCCCGGCCGAGCCGGCCGGGCTGCCCGTCGCGAGGACGGAGGCGCTGTAGTAGTTCTCCTCGGTGATCGGCGAGCTCGACACCCGGATCTCGAACGAAGTCGCCGTCCCGGTCGAGCAGTCGTCGCCGGGGTCGGTGAAGGTCAGCCGGACGGAGTGGAAGCCGGTGTTCGACACCGTCAGGTCCGTCACCTTGGCCGGGGCGCAGACGTCGGCCATGGCCTGCGACGCGAGCAGCGTGAGGGCGGACAGCGAGAAGACGGCGATCAGGAACCTGCGCATGGGCGATCCTCCGCCGACCTGGCACGCGCCCGGCCGGCATGCTGGCGGCCCGATCGGGCCGCCACCCGTGGCTTCCCTGCCTGGACTCGGGCATGTCTTGCCAGAATCCACTGTGAGCGCCGGGGGGATGTCTCGCACCGCTGTCGTTGTCTCGCGCACACCTGTTGCGCCTGCACACCGACGTGATCCGGGGGCGGTCCACATTCGGGGTGGGGAACCTGTCGGTAGACGCCCCACGCGGCCGTGACCGATTGGATCCCGAGGTCGGTGTACTCGATGAGGTCGATGGCTCCTCGGCCACGTGACAGGAAATGTTCACAGGAAGTGTGACCGAGTATTGTGGCCCGCACTGCGCGAGCTGAAATCGTATACAGTGCAATACCGCCATTGCGAACTGGTCCCGCCTGAAACGAACATCGGCGGGGCCCCGCTGCCCACCTCGGCCGGCAACGACCGGCCAGCGCACCTTGGCGACGGTAAGCGGGACCGTCAGGTGAAGGCGGCCCCAGCGGCTGAACGATCTAGTTGAGCGAGAGCCCCTCGCGGAACGCCTACGTGAGCCGCAGCGTTGCCTCCGTCTGCTGCCGCGACTGGCACCGGCCGAGGGAGGCCGTGGAGGCATTGGGGAGCGCCCAGGCGGACCGGGGAACGAACTCGGGTTGCCCAAGTCGTCGCTTCGAGTCGCCACGACCCGGGCGTCGCGGGGCAGACGCTGGGGTGGGACGCGGACGGCGAGCCCAGCATGTCTGCCTCAAGGCTATGCGCAGCCTCTTCCGCGGCCCGCGCAGATGTGTGGCAGGCGCCGGACATGCACCGATGGCACCAGTCGAGCCACACCTCGAGTTCGATGTGGCGGCGAGGCGACGAAATGCGCAGACTGCGCGGCCATGCCACCTTCGGAGACTGGACACAGGCGCGCTGTACCGACGCCCCCATCGTGAGGTCGCTGATGCAGCCGGGCTCGACGGTTGACAAGCGGTTCTTGATCACGCGGAGCGTCCGACTCGGGGCGCACTCTTCGGTCTACGAGGCGTACGACCTGCACGTCGACCAGACTGTCGCCCTGAAGGACTACCGGCCGCTTGTGGAAACAGCTTGGGATTCGTCGTTCGCGAAGGTCGTGATGGACACTTACCAAGCGTTTGCGCGAATCCACTCCCCCCACGTCGTAGGCGTCGTCCACGTCGGTGAGAGTGAGGGAGCCCCCTACGTGGCTCTTGAATGGGTGGACGGCTCCTCTCTGCAGCGGCTCCTGGCCGCGAGCGGGCCGCTGCCGATCGAGGCGGCAGCTCGTCTCGCGCGATCCATGGCATTCGCGATTCGTGAGGTCCACGCCGCTGGGTTCGTGCACCGGGACATCAAGCCCGGCAACGTCCTCGTTCCAAGGCGTGACGGCACCTCCGCCTTCACAGAGGCTAAGCTCGCGGACTTCGGAATCGCCGGCCGGTTGCAGCGCGAGACCTCACTCACGGTCACCGGCCAAGTCTTTGGGACCCCGGCCTACATGTCTCCCGAGCAACTTCTCGGCGAAGCACAGGGTCCTGCCGCAGATGTCTACGCCTTCGGCCTGGTACTCTTTGAGGTTCTCGGTGGCGTCCGGCCCTATGTCGGCGATACCTACGCCGAGGTCGTAGCCAAGATCCTCAACTCGCCACCACCCAAGTTAGCACGGGAGGGTTTGCCTGAGGCCTGGCATGAGCTCATCCGAAGATGCTTGCAGAAGGATCCGGCGAAGCGACCCCACGACGGTTCAGCCTTGCTGGACATGATCGAGGCTCTCCCCGTAGCTCAGTGGTTCGATCCGCCAATGGCGTTCGCGCCAGCAACTGCACCATCTGCCTCGGCACCCGCTGCTGCGCGGCGAGATCTGCCTGAGGTCCCGGCGAAGCCAGAGACTGTTGGCTTGGACAGGACGCTCGTACTTGCCGCTCCCCATCGCGGCAGCTTCTCGAAGTCGTTTTCCGACCGCTTAGGGCGGATGCCGCTGGTTCTAGTGTCGCTGCCGATTCTGATGCTCGCATTCGTCTTCATCGCGTGGGTCACTCCCCGTACCAATCTCCAACGAGTTGCGCGAGGCGTGATTCCTCCGATGCTCCTCGCGGGTGCTGGGGTTGCCAGCATCGCCGTGTTCCGAGGTTGGATCGCTCGCAAGCGTTCAGAGAATCAACAAGTCGCGACTGCGCTACTGTCGAGAACCCGCAATGTGACGAGCCTGTCTGACTCGATCGCGATTGAAATTCGTTCGCTGCTGGCACAGTGCGAAAGGGCAGACGAGAGGATCCTGACCCTAAGCATGGCGGCAATGGTCACGGAGTATAGGCACTCGACGAGTTCAGGCGAGCGCCAAGATGCACTCATGAAGGCGGTCGAGATCCTCGACAAACTCAGTTCGAAGCTCTCGCCCTGGTATGTGCGCCGCGAGAAGCAGATTGCCTTTCTCTTGACGTTGGTCACGCTGGCGTCGGCGACCGTCGGATTGGTACAAGCCCTGATCGCCTTGGCGGAACAGCGTGCGCTTTAGGGCGAGCGGGCTGGTGTCCTGTTCGGAACAAGTTGGGTTGGCATGCACTTGCTTGTCGGCGAACCGGACGAAGGACGGCAGCAAGCGGGGCCATCCATCGCTGGACGGCCCCGGTGAAACGAACTAGTTGAGCGAGAGCCCCTCGCGGAACGCTTTCGTGAGCCTCAGCGTCCCCTCCATCTGCTGCCGCGGGTGGCGGCTGGCGATGGTGGCGGTGAAGGCGTTGAAGAGCGCCCAGGCGCTGCGCGGTTCGAACTCGGGGTTGTCGAGGTCGTCGAAGTTCTCGATGACCTTGGGAAGCTGCGAGGCCGGCAGGGCGCCGCTGCGCAGCGCCAGGACCATCAGGTGGTGCGAGAGCGCCACCGTCAGCGTCCGCCGCTTCATCTGCTCGATCTCCGCCGCCAGGTTCTCCTTCATCGCCGACACCGACGTGAGCATGTCGTAGATGAGGCTCGGCAGGTCGCGGAAGACGTTCGCGGTGTGCTTGCGGGACACTTTGGTCTCGCCGTGGAAGGCCAGGTTGTCGCAGACGAAGACCCTGGAGCCGGCCACGAGCTGAACGCTGAGCGAGCGGTCGTAGCTGGACCGGAGCCCCACGGCCAGGCCCCAGTCGCTCGCGTTCCCGTTACGGCAGGTGAGCACTCCGAACATCTGGTTCCCGTGGCGAGCGAGCGCGTAGCGCTCGTCCACGACCGCGAGCCCGATGCGCGGCAGGTGCAGGTGGACCTCTTCGACGAGACGCCCGTAGGGCACCGGGACGTAGGACTCGGTGGGCTCGGGGACCTCGACCGAGGCGAGATCGCCCCGGGTGGCGGCCCAGCCGCCGCGGTGAACGGTGAGTGAGCTGGACATGACTTCCTCCTTCAGGGTGCGGCTTTCGCGGGGGCCGGTGGAACGGGCGTGGACGTGAGCTCGCTGGCCACGGCCCAGACGATCTCGGTGACGTATTCCTCGAAGACGCGGCCTCCTTCCCAGCGGATCCGCCAGCGCTCGAAGCCCTCGCCCTGGAACTCGATCGTCGCGCCGTCGGCCAGGGAGGCAGCGAGTGCCACCCACAGTCGGCGGGCCTCGTCGTCGTGCCAGTGGTCACCCTGGAAGTGCGAGACCTCCAGCGACCAGTTGGCGTCCTTTGGTGGGTTGCTTCGGCAGACGGGCGAGACCTGCAGGTGGTAGGGACTCGCCCACGGATCGGCATTGACGATCTCCGCCGCGGCCTCGGCGGCCTCGCGGCTGCGGCACCGCAGGTCCGCGTCCTCGAGTTCGACGGTGTAGCCCATGGGGCACCTCCTTCAGAGCAGCTGGCGCGAGCGGAACGAGACGACACCGCGAGCAGCGACGATGACGTGATCGAGGACGCCGATGCCGAGGAGTTCCCCGGCTTCGACGAGGCGCTTGGTGATCGAGAGGTCCTCCTCGGACGGTTCGGGATCGCCCGAGGGGTGGTTGTGCACGAGCACCACTGAGGCGGCCGAGGCCAGCACGGCCGGCTTGAACACCTCGCGCGGGTGAACGATCGAGGCATTCAGCGATCCGACGCTGACCGTCTCGACGGCGTCCACCTCGTGGCGGGCGTTCAGGAGCACGACCAGGAAGTGCTCTCGCTCGAGCCGCTTGAGGCGCGGCAGCAGCCTGACGACATCCTCCGGGCCGCGGATCGGGACGGGCTTCCTCCCCCGATAGCGGCGGCGGGTGAGTTCACGGACGTACACCGGGCTTCTCCAGCAGGGGCGGGAATGAAGAAGGGCCCCGCAGCAGAGACGCGACGGAGCCCCGGGTGGAATGAAACGAACGTGGGACTAAGGGAAGGTGCGACGAGTCGCGGACGCTTCGGCCGATCAACGGCCGTCCGTGGCCCCCGATAGCACGCGACGACCCCTTCGGGCCTTACGCGCCAGCGATCTCGCCGACACCTTCCCCGTCTTCGATGACGATGATTTCGTCGTCCTGGGGCAGCGGCCAGGTACCGCGCCACTGCTGGCAGTGGGCGAAGTACTCGCACTCGGTGCAGCGCCAGGACGGGTTGGGGAAGTAGTGTTCGGTCTCGATGGCGAGCGAGACCTCGCGGATGAGCCGGGCGGTCCAGGACAGATCCTCGAGCGAGCGGGTGGTCTCGTGCCGCTCGAGTCGGGGCTTGGCGGTCTTGAGCAGCATGTCCAGCCGGAGCTTCGGCATCCGCTCGTGAAGGAGCAGGAACGCGAGGGCGTAGGTGGACAGCTGCAGGTGGCGCTCCAGGCCGCCGGACTCGAGTGTCCGGCCGGCGGTCTTGAGGTCCACGAGAACGTCACCTTCCTCGATGAGGTCGATGATGCCGCGCAAGCGGACGTCGAGGAGTTCCCCGGTCTCGGGATCGGCGAGGTCCAGTTCCCAGCCCTGCTCGACCGCGATCGGCTTCACGCCATTCGTGGATTCCACGTAGAGCTGGAGCATGGCCCGTCCCTTCTCGGCGAGACCCTCGCGGGACTCGCGCTCGGAGAAGACGAGCGGCTCCGTGTTCTGCGCGTACCAGTCGGCGTCGAAGACCTGGACGACTTGCGTCAGCTCAGGGCTTCGTCCGGCGAGCCGTTCCTTGTGGAACCACTCGACGGCGGCGTGGACCGACGTGCCGAAGGCCATGGCGGCGACGCGCCACGGTCTCGGGATCTTCTCCACGTACTGGAAGCGGTACTTGAGGGGACAGCCGAGGTAGGCGTTGACCTGGCTAACGCTGAGGACGCGCGTCGGCTCCATTCCCGCCTCCCGCTCTGGCGGGGACGGGGTTCAGCAGCCGATCGATCATCTGCGTCGCCGCGACCTTGGTGATCCCGGTCAGGGCGTCGACCTCGAAGAGCTCCCGGAGGCGCTCCTCGGCGGCCTCGCGCTGGTAGCCCTGCCCCGCGAGGATGCGGAACAGGTACCGGCGCTGGGCCTCGCTCATGCGCTCGTCGCCGTTGCCCGCGGACGCGGGGCGGGCGGGAGCACTGCTGCGCGGGCGCGCAGCCGGCGGGGCCGTGCGGGTGTGGCGCGGAGGCCGGGGCGGCGAGGCACCCGGTCCGGGGTTCGAGCCTCGGTCCAGGCGGACGCCGTCCAGCTCCTCGAGGGAGATGACGCCGACGTTGACGGCGTCGCGGAGGGCGCGGGCCTTTGCCCGGGTCTCGGCCACGCGGATCAGGTGCGGGACGAGGAAGTCCTCGACGTTGCCGGGGTCGGCGTCGCCGAGGCCCTCGTAGCGCCCGCGCTCGGTCTCGACGGTCGCCTTGACGATGCACTGGCGGCCGTTGTCCTCCGAGGGCTGCAGGAGCAGTTCGGTGGCGATGGACTTCAGGCCCTCCTCGTGGGCCATCTTGAGGAGTTCCGCGTAGGCGACGCCTTCGCGGGCTTCGGCGGGGTCCCCGTTACGGGGAGGTGGCGGTTGGGCCTTCATGGGAAGGCCTCCTTGTCAGGGGGCGGGTGGTGCGGCAACAATCCAGAGTCGCGGTTGGCAGTCTAATTCGCCACCGAGGTGTCTTGTAGGGGGGCTGACGCGCGCCTCCACGCACCAGCCTGTGGACGAATCGCGCCAGGCCATCTCAGGGAGCAGCGAGTGAAGCGTCGCGCACGCAACACCCAGCAGGTGCCTGATCGGCGCGCTCCCACGGGCGTGCCCGACGCTGGGCCGGAGTTCGTGAACCACGGGCCGGACGGGAGGCGTTGCGAATACGTCTTCCTGGTCGACGTGCAGATCAACCGGGCGGAACCGAGTGGTCAGGTTCGACTCCTGCTGCCCCGGGGCCGGAAGTGCGGATTGCCTCAGGATCGAGCCGGCGACAGGCTCTGCTACTGGCACAGGAGCGACCCCGACAAGGCCGGCGACCTGGACCTGAAGGCACGCCTCGAAGCGGCCGTGAAGCAGGGCGTCTACTTGGGCGGCGCATTCCTGAGCGGCGGCGGGCCCGGCACGCACCTCGACGGGCCCCACGGTCCGCTCGATCTCTCCGGGGCCGTGCTCGACGTCGCCTACCTTCCAGGCGCGTACCTGCAGGGCACGATCCTCAGGGGCGCAAGCCTGCGATCGGCCCACCTCGAGGCGGCCTTCTGCGCGGCCACCGACCTGTCGGGGGCCGACCTCATGGGCGCCCACCTGTTCGGCTGCGACTTCGAGGGATCCGTGCTGGCCGGCGCGGAGTTCTGGGACGCGGAGCTCGACAACGGCACGCGGCTGGATGGCGTCGATTGGGGGCGGGACCACATCCTCGCGACCGAACGCAAGGGGTTGCACTCGAATGCCGAGACGGCGTACCGCGGCCTGAAGCAGCACCGGCAGGACGCCGGCGACTACCACGCGGCAGGGGAGTTCTTCTATCGCGAGATGGAGAGCATCCGCCGCCAGCTTTCCTGGCGCCGGCGGCTGGTCTGGACCATCTTCTTCAAGTCGCTCTGCGGGTACGGGGAGCGCCCGACGTGGACGTTTCGATGGGCGCTCGGGGTCATCCTCGTCTGGGGCCTCGTCGTCTTCCCGCTGGCCGGGATCAGGAACCCGGATGCGACGCGGACGGTGCTGACCTGGCCGTTGACGCTGCGCCCTTTCCTCGACGGGCTCTCGCTGAGCCTGATCACCTTCGCTACTCTCGGCTACGGCAACCGCTATCCCACGGGCGCCGCTGGAGAGTACCTCGCGGGCTGCGAAGCCCTGCTCGGCATCCTGCTCTCGAGCCTCTTCGTCGTGAGCTTCGCGAAGAAGGTCATCCGCGGCTAGCAGTCGTGCGTGTGTCATCCGGCTGCGCGACACGCGTCGCGTCGATTGCAGACAGGACCTCATCCGGCGTGAGCAAGTACTTCTCGACGAGGGGCCGGTACCCGATCCAGAGCTTCTCAATCTCCGCGAGCATCCGGCTCGTCTTCACCCAGCAGTAGTGTACGGATCCATCCGGGAATGGCAGCTTAAACAGGATGCCGTAAGGCAGGTCCGACACTGCTCCCCGCCTGATGAGAAAGTACGCCACGGTCGTCGATGCCTCGACCTCGAGCCGCGTGAGCGGCCCGGCGAAGTGTCGGGACACGAGATCGAGATCCACGCGCCATCGCCGACCGCGTCGATGCCCAAGCTCGTACAAGCCCTCCGGTCCGCTCGGCCAGGTTCGAAAGGCGAGCAGTCCCTGATGGCGCAGCCACCCGAACCGCACCCGCCGGATGGTGCGGCGTATCAATCGTTCGAGGATTCTTTCCAGCGTCGGCTGCGCCTGCTCGAGCGCTGCGCCAAGATCCGTGAGGCGCAGCCCACCAAGCGTCCGGTGGGAAGGGTGCTCGCCACCGTCGGTCAGGTGCGCGTCGAGCACGCCCGAACGCCCACCAAGGTGAATCGTCAGGTGTTTCGACTCCCCTTTGACCTGGACGATCACCTTCTCGTCCCGAGTGAAGATCAGGACGACGGGGCCGAAGTCCAGGATGCCCGGCTCGCCCGCCGTACGCGTCGAACTTGAGTCAATCGTCATCGCCGTGCGGCCGAGTTGGCGCCTGTGGCTCTCGAGTGATGAACAGCTCGAGGGCACAGAGGTATGCGATCTCCTGAGCGATCGCGAGCCCCGAGTACCCCGGGAGGTCGAAGCGCGAAAGCCACACGTCGCATTCGACGCGCCCGTCCGGACCATCCCCCACCCACACCCGACCGCCTTCGTGGGTCGCGTGCTGGAGCGCCTCGAGGCGCTCTTCGAACGATGCACCCGGTGGAGGCTCGGGTCGAGTGAGGCCCATGCGCGCATGCGGCGGATGGCCGGCGCGGGCGGCGAGTTCGGAGGTGCGGCGATGAATCGGATTCAATGCCAGCTCGGCTTCAACCTCGAGGCCGGTCACCCAGTCCTGCACGAGTTCTGCCCGCTCCGCATCGGCCAGGGATTCGAATTCTTCCGGGGACAGGTTGAGTTCCGCCGGGCTGAAGGAAGCCACCCGCTCCCGTACCACTTGGCCCCCGAGGACCTCCCCGATGATGCCGTCGAGGATCGAGCTCTCGGTCTGCTCGGAGAGCGCATTGAAGTACATCGAGGAGACGACGACGTACGGGAAGCCGTTCGCACGCGCGACGGCCAACTTGAGTCGAATCAGCCGTCCGTGCTGCGCCGATGTGGGCAGCGTGGACTCATACGAGTCGCCGATACTGATGCCCTCACCGAGTTCGTCGAACTCGACGCACAGCCGCGGCGCGCCGTCGCGCTCGCAGAGCGTGTAGGGAATGCTGGAGGACGTGAGGGCGGTTCGGAAGTTCGCGTCTGCCACGAGACCAAGATCGAACACGGCCTCGAATGGCAGGTTATAGAAGATCCGGTGCGAGCCGCCCCAGGCCCGACTTAGGGCCTCGAAACTGGCGCGCTGTTGTTCCGTAAGGAAGACGTGGCGGCGGGCGGGCACTCTGGCCTCCTATGTCGGCGGATCGAGCGAGGCTACGGGGCCGAACCGGTGGTGGCAAGCGCCAAGGCATCGAACGCGTGGAGCCAGTACCGCTCTTTGGCCGTGAGCCAGAGCGCCGGCGTCTTGGGCCTCTGCGGCGCGAGTGCAGCTAGTTCGCCGAACCCGCTCGCCACGAGCCTCTGCGCCACCTCGTACTTGGTCGCCCTAGGGTTGCCCGTGACCGCCGCGCGCACCTGCTCGGGTGTGCGCTCCCCCACCTCGAGCCCGAGTTCCTTCGCCCTCTCGTGGAGCTCGCGCGCCAGCGTCGTGAGTACCGCGCCGCGTTCGGTCGCGATCAAGTACGGCGCCTCGATGGCCACGACCTGCGGCGCGTGCCGCTCGATGTAGCGGAAGACCACGCGACGTGCCTGGCCGATGACGTCGTACGGCCGCTCGCCGTTCTTGAGCTCGTGGACGCCGTAGGCGAGCAGCTCTCGGCCACGCAGCACGGCCGCGCCGAGGAAGCGCGTACCGGGATCGAGGCCAAGGATGGTGGGCGGATTCGTGTGCATTGACGGGTGAGGGAATCGAAGGCCCTCCCGAGGGCCGCCCGCCGTCTCCCCTTGCTCGGGAACGACGGCCGGGAGCGGTGGCGCCGGGGCAAGCCTGACGCGCCAGTTGCCAGCCGGATCACCGGCTGCGGGAGGGCGGTTGTGTCTGCGCCTGATGGCGGAGGGCGAGCGCCACGGCGTCGAACATGTTGAGCCAGAAACGCTCCTTCCACCGGCGGTCCTGCGTGAGGTAGACGCGGAGCTGCGGGAAGCGTTGGGCGACGGCGATCGCGACCTCGGGCTTCTTCGCCTTGCCGTTGCCGGCCACGTCCTTGCGCACGGCCTGCGGCGAGTAGGTGGCGAATGCGATGCGCCGCGTCCTCGCCAGTCTTCTTGCCGACAGCGTTAACCGGTGGAGATCGTCGAGCCACGGCACGGGGTGGCGGTAGGTCCGCTCGACCACGATCACCCTGGGCCGGTGGGCGGCGACGAGCGCGGCGATGCGTTGGCGGGCTTCCGCGAGTCGCCGTGCTTTCGGGACCAGTCGGAGCGCGATGACCCCGCCGGCGACGAGTCGACGGCCGGCGATCGCGGCGAATCCGAGTTCGCGGAGCCCGGGATCGAAGGCGAGGATGGTGCGGTCAGTGTGGGGCATGGGCGTGTTGCTTGAGCAGATAGAGAAAGAGCGCGGTGCGGGAGCGCCGGATTTGGTGCTCCGGCACGGCCAGCGCACCGGCGAGCGCTTTGCGGATCGCCGCGTCGGCGTGTTCCCCGAGCGCGGCCTCGAATGCGTCCCCGTTCGACGGATCACCCAGGGCCCGCTGGAGCTTGGCGGCCGTGAAGAAGCGCGTGGGCTTGGGCGCCGGCCGAGGTTCCTCCGGAACGGCCGCGTGCTTCACAGTGACGCGGACCTTTCCATTGAGCCGGGCGGCGTCGAGGTACCCGGCCTTGTTCAGGTGCCCGAGCCAGGAGCGCACGAACCCTTCCTCGACCCCCAGCTCGCCCGCGACCGCCGCGGGCTCGATCTCGAGCGTGTCAGCGCCGGCCGGCAGCCGGCCCAGCAGGTCGAGGTAGAGCCAGATCCCCATGCGCATGCGTCGCAGGTGGTAGGCCCGCGGATGGCGCAGGAGGCGGCGGTCGAGGGTGAACCGGATGGACGAGGGCGTGGGCATGGGGTGAGGAAGTCAGCGGCGGAGCCGGCCGAGGAGCGAGCGGAAGAGCGCGGCCCGCGAGACGCGGATCGCCCGCGTGGCCTGCACGCGCCTGAGGCACCGGCGGACAAGGTCGGGATCGGCCTGCGCGACGAGCTCGCGGAACTCCGCCGGGTCGGCCTCCGGGCCGAGCACGGCCAGGACGCGGCCCAGCAGCGCCCCTTCCCCCGCACCCCCATCCAGCTGCTGCTTGCTGTATTTATATATCCCTGCAGCAGCGCTGCTGACGGGTACATCCATGGGCACGAATCGCGGCATCGGTCCTGATTGCTGCGGATGCCGTGTCCGGGGAGGGCGCTCACCAGACCACGAAAGGAGCTTGCAGACAAGGAAGGGAAGCGGGGAGAGCACCCGGACGGCACCGGCACCTGCGAGCCGCGAGACCTCTTTGGCGATCGCCGACCGCCCGAGCCCGGTGGCCGCCCGGAGCCGTCGCTCGTGCGCGAGCACCAGGCCGCGGGGGTTGGCGTGCGTCGCGAGCGCGGCCAGAACTCCGGCGCTCACGGCCGTGCAGCGACCGGCGTGGCGTCCTCGCGTCGGCGGTAGAACTGCGGGTAGAGGGCCTCGGCCAGGGTGTTCAGCGCCTTGGCCAGGCCCAGGAGCGCCGGGCCTGCCGGGCAGGCGAGGCCCCGCTCCCACGTGGACACGGTGCTCGGGCGGATGCCGAGGAGCGCCGCCACGTCCCGCTGGGTGAGGTTCAGCCTGAGCCGGTACGCCCGGATCTCGTTCGGGGTCTTGGGTGGAACTCGGGGGAACCGCGGGGAGCGTTGCGGCGGCATAGCGCCATGATACTCACCCGAAGCGGCGCCGGACAGGGGGTGGAACTCACGCACTGGCGCGCATGGCTGTGGATAACCACTGCTTTACAGCACCGGCGGTCCTGATAAGGTGCCGTTTCATACGCCCACACCTTATGCACACCCCCCGCCTCAGCCGAAGATCCCTGCTGCTGCTCGACGCCCTGATCGAGCGCGGCGTTAGGGGCCGGACGGCCCTGCTGTACCTGCGCAAGTACGCGCAGGAGCGTCTCGCGCGCCAGATCGACTTCTACGACCACGAGGTCGGGTTCCGCGCGAAGCTCCCCGCCTGGGCGGCGACCCCGTGGCTCGCGCACCGGATCCGGCGGAACCCGCCGGCGCCGGCGGACTACCTGGCGACGAATCGGGCGTTGGCGAGCACGATCAGGCGCGTGCCGTACCGGCCGTCGAGGGCGCGTGGGCAGCCGACCGGCTCAGGGCTTGGACCAGCGTCGTGACGCCCGAAGCGCTTGTCTCAACGCAACGAGGGACGGCCTCACTTCGCGCGCGTACCACTCTCGGGCGGCGGGATTCTCCTGCGGGCAGAGCCTCCGGATTGTGAGCCACATCGCGTGAATCGCATGGTTGGCCGCGCTCTGCGTGATGTTCAGGACCTCGTTCGCCTGCCGGAGCGGGCGGACACCCACCCGCCCGTCCGGCATCGCGTCCACGTACTGCGACGGGTCCGCCGCGTGCACGAACTTGGACCAGTGCCGATACTGGAAACGGTAGTGCATCAGGAGTCCAACACGTTCGGCGAGTTCCTTGAGCGACCCGGGTCCATCGAAGAGGGCGTACCACGGCGGAGTTCCACGCCTGCCTGCGCGTCGCATACGCTCGAGCTCGGCCGCGCAGGGAGCAAAGCTCGGTTCGTCCCGCATGGCTCGGGCCATCTGCAGTTCTCTCGTCAGACGCTCCGGCTCGGGATTCCCGAGCAAGTCCTTGAACGGATCCTGCTGCCGTTCGCGCTCGAACTCGGAATGTAAGGCAGACCCCGGCACCCATCGTTCGAGTGAGCGCACGCGCTGCACTGCGTCCATGTACGACCACGCCAACGACCGACTGCGGAACGCGGCGTCATCCTGGTGGATGAAGGCGAGGGCCAGCAGGGCTTCGAAGCTCGCCCGCACCAAGGGCGCCGCTGGTACGACGCAGCTGTTCCTGACCAGCACTTCGACCGCGTCCGTCAACTCCAGCATGTGCCGGTAGAGCGCGAGGGGAGCGAAACTCGCCTCCGCGTCCTGCATCGTCGCGACCTGCGAGCGCTGCAGGATCTGCGTGCCGAAGTTGGTTATCTCGTGAATCAGCTGGGCCGCGCTCTCACTCGCCGGCTTTGAATGGCTGACGGCGATCTCGCGGTCGAGGATGTTGGGATGGGCGTCGGTCGGCACGGCGTCGCTCCGTGGAATGCGGTATCTGCACGTTTGGCTCTCAGTCCGCGAGTGGGAGCGCCGATCGGGCGCGTTGGTGACATCGGCCTACGGAACACTCGCTCACGCTCTACATCCCTCGATGCGGCGGGCGGGCAACTCACTTGTGCGACTTCGGATTGCGTGGGGTCACGGTGGCACTCGCCGCAATGGTCCGCGTGGGCATGATTGCGCTGGTGGCTACGGTCGCATGCCAGCTAACGAAGCTGATCGACCGCATCCTCCAAGTCGCGAAGCGCACGCTTGAGTCTCTCGATCCCCTCCTGCACGTAGATGTCCTGCTTCAGCGTCCGACCGTCCTCAAGCCGCTTGAACGCCCTACGAACGTCGTCGAACGCGTCTCGCACTGCTTGTGCCTCTCTGCTAGTTGGCTGCACTTGCCGTCCTCCGCCCTCTGAACTTGGCCGCCTGCGGCATCACCGCCTCGTTCGTGAGCCTCGCATGGCGCTGCCTGGTCTCGATGCTCGCGCAGCCGGGGAGCCGAACCGATCATGTCCGAGCCACTTCAGGAGGAGGCCATCGATCTGGGATCCGAAGTCATTGCGGCGAGCGCGGGCGAGGCGTTCCTCGTCACTCCCGCGACCGTAGACGATCCCGTGGGCCTGTCTTGTGATCTCGTCGACCGTGATTCCCGCTCGGGCCGCGCCCTCCACGGTCCACGCGACGTCGCGGTCAATGAAGTGACCGAACTTCGAGTAGGCCTCGAACAGCAACTCGGCGATCAGCCGCATGTATTCGCGAGCGGCACTCGCGAGGTCGCTCGTTGGGGCGGGAGCATCCGGCTCGCCGTACATGTGGAATGCAAACAGCTCGTCGGTTGCCGTGTCGTCATCGAAGAGCCAGCGATACGCCGGGTTCGAACCACGCTTCTGCGTTTCGTTCCGAAGTCCTTGGAAGTACCTGGCTGCGGGGTTGTCACGAAACCGCCGCTGCCAAGGCTCATACCACTCATCGAAACCGGGGATACCAGTCATCGCCCACTTAACGCAGAAGGTGACGCTCCGAGCGGCCGACGCGAATGCGCTGAGGAAGAAGCGACGCTCTTGAGTGCTCTCCTTTGGGGACGCGAACCTCTCGAAGAAGAAGTCGGCCTCTTGGAACTTCTCGTCCACGACATGGAACTTCTGAACTCGCCCATCTCGGTACTTCATTGGTCAGGCCTCGGTCCTCCGTCCACGGGACGGATTACTGCTTCCGCTCGTGGGGTGCGCACATGGTCGGGCAGCGCGGGAATAGTGCACCTGCGGTCTCGGCAGCTCCGGCAGCATCGGGATACAAAGCCCCGCGCCAGATCCCGTGCTTTTCGAGTAGCTGGCGCAACACATCCGGCTTTTGCTGGGCTGGTAGCACGAACCGCTTGCAGTGAGAGTCGTCGCCGAGAAGTCGGGCGATGTGGACTGCGTGGTCCTGGCCGAAGCGCGCGGTCATGGAATAGGCACCGCTTTGGGCAACCTGCCGTGGGAAAGCGTTGAGCTGTGGTGCCAACAGGTGATCGTAGAAAACGCAGATGAACCAGTCGGGCGGCTCCTCCGCGAGAAACGCGGTGAGGTGTGCCTGGAACGTCTGCCCGTCACCGTCGACCGTGCACTCTGGCCACTTCTGCCACTGTTTATGCCCTTCGGGTTCGTAAAGAGGTTCATCGAACGCCCAAACCTCGCCGTCAGCATCCAGGTTCGAGCATGCCGCGAAGAACGCAGCGACGTGGGGTGATCGCGACCAGTCGAGCAGCCGCGTGCGGGTGCCGTAGTGACGCAGGACCGCGAGGGCAATGATGTCGTCCACGCGCGCGACTTCTTCTCCGGGGTGGCCGAACACCTTCGCGGCGGAGCGGAAGGTGTCGATGCTCTGACGCTCGAGAGCGAGCTTCTGGACGCGCTCGAACTTCTCCATCGGGCAGCGGTCGATCGAGGGGAAGATGGTGCCGTGCGGTCGCGACTGCCCTCGGAACAGCCAGCGCCTTCCGCGAAGTTCGAGTAGTGCGGAAAGCAGTGCTTCAGCAGACTCGACGGGTGTCGAATCCCAACCGTCCACGCTGGCCAAATTCAACTTGTCTGTCGACACTCTCGCCCTCGGTCACTTCCGGCGCCGACCGCCCGTCCCGCCGATCATTCCCTCGACTTCGCTCCGGATCAGCTCCGGCAGCATCCGGGCGATCTCCGCCCGCAGCGCCTGCCGAACCTGTCCAGCGAGGTCAGGCCCACGAAGGAGACCTGCGCCCGCCCCGGGCCGTCCCGACTTCGCCGGCTTCCGGCCGCGCCGCCCCTTCAACCCGACCTTCTTCCGCCACGAGTAGTACGTCACCGGCTTCACGCCGAAGCGCTTCTGGACCTGCAGCGCGGTCAGCCCTTCGCGTTCCGCCGTCGCCAGGATGCGCTGCCGCTCGCCGGCGCTGGACTGCTTGCGGCGGGCTCGCTTGGCTGTTGCCTTCCTCGACGCCTTCTTCGGCGCTGGCTTCTTGCGTGCATCTGCCGGAGCCGCCTTGCGACCCGAACGCTTCGCCGAGTTGGTGGACGTCGACTTCGCCGCTTCCTGCGTGGCTTCCGTGGCCATGGGTGTTTCCTCCGGGGGATTGGATGTGGCCCGTGTCGGACGATAGGTCATCATAGGAGACACGTCTAGCATCGACGGCGCTGCGGCCCGACTCAGCCTGTGGCGGACTCACACGTCCCGTACCGGGGCGATCGGACTCACGTAGGGGCTGGTACCTTCACCGGGGGCACGTCGGTGAATCGAGCGGAAGTGTGGGCAACGTGTGGTTGGGTCGCGGCCTGCGAGCCGACGGCATCTCGGGCGCTACGCGTCGCCTGCCCCGTCAGGGTGCGTAATGCGTGAGATGATCGATCACCCGCCGGGCGGCGGGGACATCGAGTTTGCTACTCGCGTGGTCGAGCGCCAGCAGTTCGTCCCCGAGAAACGGGTGGTACTTCTCGGAGCGCTTATTCACCACGGCTCTTGCCAGTAATTGCGGATCTGCAATCGTAGTTGTGCGTGCGAGCTTCCGCACAAGCTCATCTCTGCCAATCCCGCTGACGATCACGGCAATGCCATCGCGAGCAACCGGCAGCTGAAGCTTTCGGAGCATGACGACGATCGTATTGACGACGATGTCGTCGGCCCACGGGAAGAACGCCACGTTGCTCTCGTACTCTACGAAGCTCGTGCGGTCGAGCTTGTAGCGCAGAAACGCCGCTCGCCCTTCCCGCAGCAGCTCTGCCGCGCTCGGGTCGAGAAAGGTCGGCGTGTCGCTCGAGGAGTAGATGGCCTTCATCTCTTCGCGAATGCGTCCGTGCACTTCCACGCCGGACCCGGTGAACTGCGGGGCACGGCCCGCCGGGGCCGGGGCGAGCTCGATGACCTTCCGCTCGATGTCGATGTGTACGACATGCCAGCGACGGCCGGCGAAGATGACGTAGCTCTCCTCGGTAAGCGGATGCGAGATCGGAATGCTACCGAGCGCCTTGCCACCCGATTCGAGCCGGTACTCCTCCTCGGTCACGAATGCGGAGTAGAAGCTGTAGTGGTTGACTAGCTGTTCGCCACGCCCACCCAGCAGTAGCGTGTGGTCGGTGGCCTGGACGATCAGATCGTGCTGTCCAAGGTCCCGCAGGAGCGCGGCGAAGGTCGCCTGGTCCACTCTTCGAAAAGCACCGTCACGGCACAGGATCCGCCAGGCGTCGGCGGCCCCGCACCCGCCGTACTGAGCAATCAGGGACAAGACCTGCTGGACAAGCGTGGAGAGGTGGAGGGCGCCGATGCTCGGCGGTTCGCACCATCCCGCCACGAGCAGTCGGACCATGGCCACGGCCTGCACGAGTTCCGTGCGGAGCTGATCCTGGGGCGGGCTGTCCGGGGACAGCTTCGGCTCCTCGACATAGATGCGCATGACCGAGGGCTGGCCGCGCCGGCCCGATCGGCCAAGCCGTTGGCGCAACGCCGCCACCGACGGCGGCACACCCACCTGGGCGATCATCTCCACCGTGCCGATGTCGATGCCCATCTCGAGGGTGGTCGTGCACACCACCGAGGCTGGGATGGCCGGGTCCTTGAGGGCGGTTTCGGCGTGGTCGCGTAACTCCCGCGCCAGGCTGCCGTGGTGCGGCCAGAATTCGTTCGGCACGTGTGCCGCCTCGCTCAGCCGGCGCAGGCGGTCCGCGAGCACCTCCACGCGGCGACGGCTGTTGGCGAAGATGAGGTTGTCCGAGCCGCGCAGCTTGCCGAACAAATGCTCCGCCACCCTATCGACGCCGGCGGCTTCGACAAGGTCGATGGGGAACCCCTCGGGCTGCCCGCTTGGATCGGATGGATCCACGCGATAGCCACGAATCTGGAGCCTGACCTCGTGATCGCGCTCGCTTGAAACGAGTGTCTCGCAGGGCAGCTCTCGACCCGGCCGGAGGAATGCGGCTGCCAGATGCATGTCGCCGAGCGTGGCGCTCAGGCCAACGCGCGGGACGCGGCGACGCAGCACCAGCTCAAGCCGCGACAGCAGAGACTGGAGTTGCTGCCCGCGCTCGCTGCCGATGAAGGCATGGAGTTCGTCAACGATCACACGCTCGAGGCCCGCAAAGAGCGCGGGCAGGGCCGTGCCGCGAAGCACGAACAGCGCTTCGAGGGACTCCGGCGTAATGAATAGTATCCCCGTCGGGTCCGCGAGCAGGCGACGCTTGGCGGTCGAGGCGACGTCGCCGTGCCAGCGGTGCACCGGGACCTGGAGCCGTTCGCACAGCAGCTCGAGACGTCCGAACTGGTCGTTGATGAGGGCCTTGAGCGGACTGACGCAGAGCACTCGCACGCCGGCGCGGTCGGCGGTCGTCAGCACGCGAGAGAGGAGCGGCAGGAAGGCGGCCTCGGTCTTGCCTCCAGCCGTGGCCGCGGCGATCAGGACGTCGCAGTCGCCACGTAGGATCGGAGCAACGGCTCGCTCTTGAATCTCCCGAAGATCCGTCCAGCCCTGGTCCCAGACCCAACGCTGGATGAGCGGATGGAGCCGGCCAAAGGCGGACGACGGCCTTTCGCCCTCAGAGCTTGAAGGAGGCGAGGTCGTCATCGCCGTCGGCCGGACTGCCCGTGATGGGGCTCGGGGCCTCGTCAGCCGTCTCGTCCTCAAGCGGTGCCAGGTCCGGGTTCGACTCCGGCTGTACTTCGATCCCACCGAGGAGCTGCTGCCAGGAAGCGGCGGGGTTCTGCTCCAGAATCGCGAGGAGGTTGATGAACGCCGTCACGGTGTTTCGTGGCGTGCGGAAATACGCGTCGCCGATCCGCTGGGAGCAGTGAAGCATAAACGCCTTGATGGCTTCGTCGGGTACGGCGTAGCTGGCTGGATCGCCCGCCGCGTAGACGTGCCGCAGTTTGGTCAGCAGCACGTAGAGGTCCTCCGGACTGAGGTTCGCCAGACGCATGACCGGTCCCGAATAATCGATCAGCCCATTCGTCGCGAAGCGGTTCTCGCCCAGCCGGGACTGCAGGGCCGGGTAGCTATAGAGCCCGCGCCGCGGATCAAGCAGGAACTCTGGCGTGCCGCCCAGCAGCACGCCCATGCCTTCCGCCGATCCCTGCAGCGAGTCGTTGAGGATGCGCAGGATCTGTTCGTAGTTGGTGTTCCGGGCGCGCGTGTTGGCCAGCTTGTAGAGGTTGACGAGCTCATCCCAGCACACGAGGAGCCCGGCAAACCCGGCCAGCCGAACGAAGCGAGCCAGGAGCTTGAGTTGATCGTAGACGGTGGCGTCATCGACGATCGTACGCACGCCGAGCGCCGCGCGCGCATCCGTGCGCGTACTGAACTCGCCGCGCAACCATCGAATGGCATCCGCCTGTAGGGCCTCGTTCCCGCTGTCGTGACCCGACCAGTATGCGGCGATGACGTTGGCGAAGTCGTAGCCATTGACCATCTCGGACAGCGAGGCCAGGCGTTCCCGGATGACGGCCTCCGGCTTCACACCTTGCGTCGTCGCTCGCTCAATCGCCGAGGCGACGAAGCGTTCAACCACGGCCGGCAAGGCCCCGCCTTCCGGCTTGGAGCGGGTCGCGAAGTTGCGGACCAATTCCTGGTAGAGCGCACGGGCCTGTCCGCCGGTCGCGTGGAGACGCCGATCAGGCGTCAGATCCGCCTGGGCGGCGACGAACTTCTTTTCGAGCGCGATCGTCCGCACCAAGCTCAGGAAGAAAGTCTTGCCCGACCCGAACTCACCAATGACGAAGCGAATGGCGGAACCACCATCGGAGAGGCGGTCGAGGTCGTCGATCAGGGCGGTCACTTCGCTCGCACGTCCGACCTGGATGTGCTGCAAGCCCAGGCGCGGCACGACGCCTGCCCGCAACGACTGCAGGATGGCATCACGCTCACGCGGTCGGATGGACCCATTCGTCACGCCAAGCACTCCTTCGCCACGCTCAGGTCGAGTTCGAGCGGGTCATCCCCCTCGATGAGCGCGCTGCCGCACCGCTCGAAAGCGGCATCGTTGAGCACCTCGACGGCCGCATCCGGCAACAGCTGATGTTGCCCAGCCAGACCTTCGAACTCGTCGCGGCTCCACGTGTTCCGCTGAATAAGCGCCACAAGCAGCGCAGTGTACGCTGGTGAGAGGCCACTCGGCGAGGTCGAATCAGCCTGGGGTATCGGGGCCGAGCTGGCCGCATCATCGGTGAAGATCTCACTCAAGACCGCTGCCACCGAAGCGGACTGGGCGATCTTCGCCGCCACGGCGTCCATGTCCAGGGCGAGCCCACTCCTTGGTGCGGGAGGCGGCGGAACTGCAAACCCTCTGCTCAGTGCACCTGGCAGCACGACAGGCAGCGGTTCCGACCGCGGCCCCTCGGTCGTCACCGAATGCAGACGCGCGTAGACCTCCTCCTCGGGAATCCCTAGCAACGCGAAAATCTTCCCGATGGTCTTCACCTCGGCTGGCGCGATCCGATCGTCTGCCCCAGCGATGCTGACCACAAAGTCGGCGACGAGAGCGCGCTGCCCAGCGTCCAATGTTTCGAGCCGCTTCTTGAGGCCAGTCAGTCGCGGATCAGAACGCATCAGCCAGGCGAGGTGGACGGACAGCCGTCGCCGTTCGGCATCAGTGAGCGCCAGGCTCTGCTCAACATGCGTTTCGAGCTGATCGCGTTCGTGTTCGGAGATCGATCCGTCGGAGGCCGAGACGGCGACCGCGAGTTGCAGCAGGATGGTCGCGGCGGCGTATCCGGCGCTCGGTGCGGCCGGTGCGTCGGGCTCGAGTTGGAACAGCGCGACGTGGTCGCCTGCGGCGAGGACACTGCCGCCGAATCGGACGTCCGGCTCGAGGCCGTATCCTCCCTTCTGTAGGAGCTGCGCCAGCAGCACGGCCTCGGCCTTGGCGAGCTTCTCGCCCCACAGCGATGCGCACCGCTCAAGCAAGTCTCTGCCGTCGCAGAAGCCAACCGGAGTTCCCGCTAGCAGATCCCCAATCCACCGCCACAGCTCCCGCGCCTCGGCGCCATCGTGGGTTGCCACCAGTTCCGCCGGCAGGAGCGCCACGGCGGCCAGGGTCTTCGGCGCGTCAGGATTGCGGCCAACCCAACGGCTGTATGCTTCAAGGTCAGCTTCGCAGGCCTCGCCCAGCTTCCGGAGCTTGCTCAGCGGTGAGTCGAGACGCGCAATGTCCGGGAGATCGAACGCGATGGTGATCGGTCCACCGAAGGAAGCGCTGGCCGGTTGCACGCTCGCCACGAGTTTCGATCGGGGCACCTTGACGATCAATCCGGCTCCGAACTCGTGGGCGTAGCGGGCAGCGAAGAGCGCCTGGAACTCGGCGGCGCACCGCCGCGACGGCGTCCGCAGGACGGCCTCCGGGTGATGCAGCAACCAGGCTAGCGCCCACCTCGCCGGGATGGGTCGCTCGGCGGCGATGATCCTGCCGAGACCGACACGGAGCGAGAGTGGCATCTCGTAGCTTCGTCCGGCGGTCGGCGGCGCAAGTTCCCGGTCGCCGGCCAGGGTCACGTCCAGCACATTGAGGAGCTGGGCGGCATAGCGCTCGAACGAACGGTTGGAGCCGTAGACCGCGAGAAGTTCAGCCACTTCCTGTCGGATCGCCGGCAGATCGACCTTCGCCTCATCGGACCGCGAGGCATCGAGCAGTACTCGTCGTTCGAGTCCATAGAAGAACAGGAAGACATATCCGATACCGAAGTCCGGGACACGGCGTCCGCCTGCTAGCCACTCCAGGAATGCCGCCCGGGATTGCGGCGTGAGTCCGTCATAGGTCGGCCAGTACGGCATGCCCGCGCCGATACGATCCGGAGCTGCGCGATCGACCGGACGCGTCGGGTCAACGAGCGCAGGTTCGAGTCCATATCCACTGACCTGCTGCAGGTCCTCACCGACGTACACGAGTCCGCCGGGCAGGAGATAGCCCTGAACTTCTGTCGAGATCCCCGCCGGGATCCAGCGGGCCGGTTTGCGGACCCGCGCAGGGGCGGCCGGAGCAAGCCGCGAGCCCGTGGCAGCGAGCTCGACCGCATGCTCACGCGGCGTGGCTTCCAGGTCATCCTCCGCATTGCCACGCCGAGACTCGCGAACGACCATCGCGACGAACCAGGCTGCAGAAGCGACGCCGAGCAGAACAAGTAGTTCCATCAGCACTCACCCGATCTGATGGGGCCGCTCACTCTCCCCACTTCCTTTGCCCAAGGGTCCGAAGTTGCGGTGATGGGCTCATCTTCTGGCGACGCGACGGAGTGCCCGGGCACGACGACGTAGGGAATGGGCCGACAGAACGACATCGAGGCAGGTTGCGACCTCCTAGCGGACGATTGCGATTGGGGGTGTGAACACGCGTGATTGCACGCTTGCGCGAGCTTGGTCGCCCATGCCGCCCGCGAGCACGGACGCAGTGCTCCGCGCCGACCTCTTGCTCACCTTCCGTCACGAGTAGCACGTCACAGGCTTGACGCCGAAGCGCTCCTAGACGCCGAGGGCGATGAGGCCTTCGCGCGGAGCGACGGCGAGGAGCCGCTGACGCTCGGCGGGCGAGGTTTGCTTCCGGGGCTTCATGTTTCGCTACTTCGCCGGCGTACGCTTCCCTGCCACCGTCTTCGCCCGTGCGGGTGTCTTGCTCGCTCCCTGTTTCGCTCCCTGCGTGCTCACTCTTTTCGCCTCCTCTCCCGGCTGTTCAGAGCTGCCAGATCACCTTTGGCGACTGCGACACCTCCTTGCCCGGCCCCGCGATCACTGCTGCGGCGGAGCGGGGTGCTGAGTCTTCCGAGCGGCCACCATCCAGACGATCAGCCCGCCGATGAGGCCGCCGAGCACGAGCACCACCAGCAGCCCGATGAGCAACGTGTTCGATTCATCCCGCTGCGCCCGTTCAAGCTCCGCCTTGTTGGCCGCCTTGGCGGCCGCGACCTCCTCCGGCGAAGGGGCCTGCACCCAGCGCAAACGCACCTGCCCGGACACAGTCTTCGGGGTCATGGAGGAGAACAGATTCGACAACACCAACCGGTAGCTTCCCGGACCGGGCAAGGCCACATCAAGATCGGCCACCGTCACCTGCCCGGAGTTGAAGAGGGGTCGGACCTCATGCCCGTTCTTCCAGTTCATGAAGTCCGCATCCGACATGACCAGCACGACGATGTCATTGCCCGAGCCGCCCATGGCCGTCAACCGACCGGAGAGCGTGGGCGAGGTCATTCGGTCCGAGTCGATGCTCACCTCGTAGTACGTCGAGCTGAGCGCTTCGACCGCTGCCGAGCCCGTGAAGACCGTCCGGCTCATAGGCGTGGGCTGCGGCATCGGGACGGCATGCGCAGCGGCCGAGGTCAGCATGATCGAGGCGAGGACCGCTGCATAGAGCTTCACGGCCAACCTCCGGGTAGGGACCCAGCACGAGAATGCGAGGACCTTCTGCCTGAGGCCCTACCCTACCGCGACTTGTGATTCCGTCCAAGCCGCATGGTCGATCCCGGTGCGAACGGCCGACTCGTCTTCATACCCGCCTGCTACCCCCAGAAGATCCCGGTCGGATCGCGGCGGACTTCGGCGAACAGTACGGCGAGTCGCTTCACGGGCCTCGCCGGAGGGTAGCGATGCCACCGGATGTTTCGGTCCCGGTAGTAGAGTTGCCAGAGCTCGTACTTGGCTATGAAGCGGAATCTCGCCACCGGAGACTCGGTGCGGTCGATCTCGGCACGGAAGGCCGAACGCAGCTCGACGAGCGTCACAGCGTTGCCCTCGATGCGCACGGCGTACTCGAGTTCCGGCCGTACGTGGGGCGGCGGCTCGCCGCGACAGAACTCGCGGAGCACGGCTTCGACTTCACGCGCCTGCGCCTCCGACAGCATGTTCAGACCGTACACGCTCCGGCGACGATGCCCAGGCGGTCGGGAGACGTGCGCGCCCGTCCACAGGGCTGCCGTGGTTCCGTGCTTCCCACCCCCTGCACATGGGGCGATCAAGCGGCCATGCTGAGGGCATGGCCGATTCCGTCGCCTTCGATCACGCACCTGAACCGCCCCTGGTCAGGCGTTTTGGCGCCGGCCTGAGCGAAGCCGAGGTGCGCCGCTTCCAGACGATTCTCGAGCGCGAATGCGGCGTCAGCCTGTCGCTGCCCGAAGCATGGGGCCGCGCAATCGCCCTGCTCGCGCTCGTCGAGATGCTCCTGCAGGGACACGGCGCGATGCCGGCGGCCGGCGAGTCGTTCGCAGAGTTCGCGCATCCTCGCTCTTGACCGGAGCGCCGTCTTGAGGAATTGCTGAATGGCAACCTCACCGCCACATGTCCACCCACGTCATCTACGCCCGCAAGTCCACGGAGTCTGACGACCGCCAAGTCCTCTCGATCGACTCTCAGGTCCAGGAACTCCAGGTCCTGGCGCTGCGCCGCGGGCTCGATGTCCGGGAAGTCCTGACCGAGGCCCGCTCGGCCAAGGCGCCCGGTCGGCCCATCTTCGGCTCGCTCATGAAGCGGGTCCTGAAGGGCGAGATCGCGGGCGTGCTGTGCTGGAAGATGGACCGCCTCGCCCGGAACCACTTCGACCACGGCACCGTCCTTCAGGCGCTAGCCGACGGCAAGCTCACGCGCGTCATCACTCCCGAGCGCGAGTACACCGCCGATGGGAACGACCGCTTCCTCGGAAACTTCGAGCTTGGCATCGCGACCAAGTTCATCGATGACCTCCGCGCGAACGTCCGGCGCGGCAACCGAGCCCGCTTCCAGCAGGGCTGGCCCAACTTCCGCCCGCCGATCGGCTACCGCGAGGACCGCTCCAAGTCGACGACGGTGGTCGTGAAGGACCCGGACCGGTTCCCGATCGTCCGCGAGATGTGGGATCGGCTCCTCTCCCGCCGGATGAACCCGATGGAGATCGCCCGCTGGGCCGAGGATCACGGCCTCCGCACTCGCAAGACCGCTCGCCTCGGCGGTAAGCCGCTCTGCTTCCAGGCGGTCTTCAAGCTCTTCGCCAACCCTTACTACATGGGCCTGATTCGGTTGAGGAACGGGGAGGCGTACCGCGGAGCTCACCCGCCGATGGTGACGCCCGAGGAGTTCGAACAGGCGCAGGCGATCCTCGGCCGCCCGACCCGGACGCACTTCGTCCACCACGTCTTCGCGTACGCGGGCCTGCTCACCTGCGGCCTGTGTGGTCGAAAGCTCAATCCGGAAGAGCACGTCAAGCGCTCGGGGAGGCGCTTCGTCTACTACCGCTGCCGGGGACGCACGGGTGGGGAACCGTGCCCGAACCCGTGCCTGCCGGAAGCCGCACTCGAGCGACAGTTGGAAGCCGACCTGCGGCGGCTGACGCTCCCGCCGGCTGCACTCGACTGGATCAAGGACAACATCCGACCCAAGCTCGACGCCACGATCAATGAACGCACCGCCCAGCGCAGCGAGATGGAGAAATCCCTTGCCGATGCGGTCCGGGAATCCGACGCGCTCCTGACCCTGAAGCTCCGCGGTCAGGTCGATGACGCGACGTTTGAGCGCCGGCGCCTCGGCTTGCTGGACCGTCAGGCCACGCTGCGCCTCCGGCTCGACCAGCCCGCCCCGACGCCGGAGCAACTCCTGAAGCGCGTCGAAGGCGCGCTGAACTTCAGCGCTTCGCTCCTGCAGGCCTTCCGGGAAGGGGACGCGGTTCGCCGCCGGCAGATCTTCCACGCCATCTGCGCGAACCCGACCGTCCGGGACCGAAAAGCGCTCTACAAAGCGAACGAACCCTGGTCGTTCTTCGAGAACGCAGGACTCACTCGCTCTTGGTGCACCGTGGTGGAGCGATTGCGAACTTGGATCGAGGCGCACGACTTCCAGATTCCGCCGATCTTCGCGGAGATCGACCCGACGGAAGAGAAGCTACGGAGGACCGGGACGCTCACCCGGTGGGCGAGGAGAAGCCGCGAGAAGGCTATTGTGCCACGATGCGCGGAAGTTGGATAGGGAGACGGACTAGCGCTATAGCGGCAGTCTCTCCGGCGACGAGCTCAGGCCCGTGAGTGGCGATTGCCTCACGCGGATTCCTCGAGCTTCCCGAACGACAGCGCCTCTGGACAGACGAGACGATTGGTGGTGTGCTTCCAGCATGACAGTTGACGCGCCACAACCCAACAAAGAGGCCAAGGACTACATCCCCAAGACGAAGAATGGCACCTGGCCAGCCGTGCTCGCAGACGCTGTGCGAGACGGCGCACCTGCACACCAGAAGGCATTTGACCATTGGTGCGCGACTGTGCCATTGGCGAAGCTCGGGCTTGCACAGCCAACGCTTTCGCCTGTCAGCACGACCAGACCCTCGACTGCTGTTCCCAGCGGCGCGCCGAACTGCATCCTCCAGATCGTCGCATGCGACAACATCCGCGCCCTCGGCGACTACCCGGAGGCGATTCCCCTCTCGCCCTGGCTGACCGTCTTCTACGGCAGGAACGGCTCCGGAAAGTCCAGCCTCGCCAGCGCAATGGCCGTCCTTGGCAGCGCCATCGAGCATGGCGACGTTCCCGGCCGCGCAAACGAAGATCCGAAGCAGGACCGCTTCGCCTTGACTCGTCAGGCGAAGTTCCGCATCTGCCGGCTCGCTGACGTGCGCGCGAATCCAATCAACTTCGCAGGCGGCGACGACGCCTCATGGTCATCGGATGCTGCCCCAGCGACACCCGTAGCACTTCGACTCTTCGATAAGGATACCGTCGACAAGTACGGCGTGCAGCTCACGCTTGAGGCCCCCCAGCACTTGGGGCTGGACCTATTCGATGTCGGAACGGCTGCACTACGATCATTTGAAGGCGGCCTCGCTGCAGTCCGAACAGCCGCCACGGCTGGACGCGACGCGCTGTTCGATCTTGAGGACGTGCCACGAGCAGAAGCTGCTGTCGCCGACATCGGAGACGTCGCGACCGTGGATGCGCTGGCACTCGCAAAGCAGCGGGACGAACTCAAACAACAGCTAACCCGCCTCGATCAGGCCGAGGCGTCTGCTACCACTGCGCGAAAGCGCATCATGGAACTCGAAGCCGAATCGAAGTCCTTGGCGCTGCTTGGCGATGAGACGCACAGCGGTGCGGCTCTCACGGCAGCATCGAAGGAGTTGGACGACCTCAGGCAGGCTGAACGGGCGGGCCTTCGCGGATTGCTCGATGCGCGGCCGCTTGAACTCAAGGACACCTCGGCGTGGCGGGCCCTCGTTGTGGCAGGCGAGTCCGTCATCACCGCGGAGCGGTCGGCAGACTACCCAAGCGGCTCAGACAGCTGCATCTACTGCGGCCAGAGTCTCTCCGAGGCGGCGGTCGCGTTCTTGAAGAGTGTTCGACAGGAGGTCGGTGGCGCTCGCACCACGCGCATGTCAGCCCTGGCAACCCAGATCGACGAAGCGCATGGGGCCCTTCGCTCATTGTCTGACCGCCTTGGGCTAGATCCTGCACTCATCGAGGAAGCAACGTGGCCAAATGAGCTTCCATCTCGTGAACGCATTGACTCCAGCAAAGCTGACGTAGCCCGAGAACTCGAGGGCGAGCGCCAGACCCTGGCCTCACTTGCCACACCTGAATCGCGTTCTGCGGCCCGAGCGAAGCTGGCGCCGTTATTAACGACGGCCGAGCGTCGGTGCTTCGCAAAGGAGAACACGGAGAAGCTCGTTCAACTTTCGGGGCTGAAGGCGATCCTAGAATCCGTTCGCACAGCCCTGGCGGAGGTGGAAACTCAGAAACGCGGCTGGAGTACCGCGAGGACCGAGGCAATGAATGCCCTTGGCCTCGCTGCCTTCAGGGAACGCTTCGATTCAGAGTGTTCACGCCTCCGCCTGCGTCTTCCTCTCCGGCTCAAAGCCGCCTCGCCATCGGGCGTGACGGAGAGGCGCTACGCGGTCCATGGGCGAGAACCTCGCAAGACCCTCAGCGAGAGCGAACTTGCTACCTGGGCGCTCGCTGATTGCTTGTCCGAACTTTCTCACCGTGGCACGGGTGAGGTGCTCCTCGTCGATGATCCCTTCAGCAGCATGGACACGGAGCGCATTGCGCAAGTCGCCGATAGGGTCCTCGATGAGACCGAATACCGTCAGGTGATTGTGTTTACACACAACAAGCATGTCTTCCAGTGCCTGGTCGAAGCCGCCAAGAACCACCCGCAGTTCAGGGGCATGGCGGGCCGTGGCCCTATGTACTACATGGTGGAGTCGTTCAAGGGCACCTCCGGCATCGTGTCCCCTTACTCCGTGAAGGACACCGCGAATGACCTGCTCGATCGCGTTCAAGCGATGCTGGGAACAGGCTCGCTGGACCAGCATTCGGTCGAGCTATGCTTTCTCCTGACCCGGCGTGCGATTGAGGTCTTGATCGACAAGCGCATCCTGCATGGCGTGCGGACGCTCTTCGATCCCGAAGCTCTCCACACCGATTGGGCTGGGCTGAAGAAGATCCGGACCGTGCCACCCGAGCTGATCGATGCGCTGCAAGACCTGCATTCAGGAATCAGTCGGCTTGGTGGTTTGCACAATACGGGGACATTCCATCTGATGTGCCCGATCTCCGAAGACGTCGCCTACTACCATGATGAGGTGAAGCGGCTCCTCGCGGCAGTTGAAGCACTATAGGTGTGCGCGCTACTGCTCGATCGACCGAAGCTCGCTACACCCTGCCGTCCGTTTCCTCTTTCTTCCGAATGAGCCTCACAACAGCGTGGATCGTGGCGAGGTAGTAGTAGAAGAGCCAACTGTACCAGATGGCACGGTCGTACCCGACCTTCTGCAGGGCATTGTGGTGGCGCACGCCGAAGTTGTTTGCGAGGTTGAACAGATCATTCTCGTCCCTTGAGGCGAGAATACCCTTCAGCTTCGGTCGCAAGTACTCGAGTACGTCGGCGAGGTCTCGGATTGCGTCACGTCGCTCATCCAGCGACGCCTTGTATCGGCGGAACCTTCTGCGCGCCGCGTCCACACGCGCCTCGATGTTCTCGGGGTCAGCGACCGGGAGTGCAGCTTCCATGAGCGCCTCGAATCCTGCATCGGGAAGTCCAAGCACCTCCCCGTCGACCGAGAGCTCGAAACCGTCGGCGTAACGCCTGAGGATCCGATTCATCTTCTCTCGAAACTCGGCCCGCCCCTCGCTGCGGTCGAACGAGGTGCAGTGCCAGCCGCAGTCATTGAAGGAGTGGTAGTGCCGATCAACCGGCTTGGAAACGTGCTCGTAGAGGAACTCGACCACGTCGAAGAGGTCATCCTCGCGGTAGTGGTCGACCTGGGTGCGGACAGGCAAGAGATCCGACTTCCGCAATTCAAGGAGTACGTAGCCTTCGACATCCTTGCCCACAGTCCCTGGAACTGAACCCGCGTCCACACACTCGTAGCCGAGGGCCTCCTGGAAGTAGCCCTCATCTTCGAGTGTCTGGTGGATGCCGCCGAACACGCGGAGTGTGGTCGGCAAGTCAAGCGCTCCACCGCTGAGGTTCTTCCCTGTTCTGACGGAATAGTAGGGCTTGTCACGCATGGATCAGGTCCTTCGTGTCGCTCTCGAAAGCAATGGGCGCATGATGTGGGTTGGTGATGAGCGAAGAATAGCAGCCCGGCTGGCGCCGTAAAGGCCGAGGGCGGAGTTCCTGATGACAGCTAGAGTCGTCGAACGATTCTCAAGCAGTCCTCGAAGATCCCCGGGAGCCTCGCCGTTCCACCGGCCACATGGTCGGCCCTCGCGTGATCCACGTGGTCCGGAGCAGGTCGATCGTCTGCACGGACGCTCGCACCTGTGGCAGCTCCGGCACCTCGGCCGCCACGGCGTCGAACAATCTCGTGAGTTGCCCAAGGCCGGTGTACGACAGAAACGACGTCGGCCGGAGCTTGGCGAGGACACGGCCGAGTGAATGGCCGCGCCACCAAGGCGCCGTTCACCAAGCGATCGTTTCCGATGCCTGCTTACGCGGAAGGCGAAGCCACTTCGGCGTGATGAGTAGCTCCCGACCGCTACGACGCTCCGTCGCCGTGTACCTCAACGAGAAAGGCCGGACGGTAGCCCAGCCGCGATAGAGACGACGGATCGCGTCGCAGTCGTCGTATGTCACGACCCACGCCACGTTCTTCCTACTCTTGAGCCATTGCGCCAGTGACTCATGGTAGGCGTCACTGAGCGCGTTCAGGTAGAGAGTCCTCCCCTTCTCGTAGTACGGCGGATCGATGAACAGCATCGTAGATGATTGGTCGAGCCGAGATAGGAACTCTAGACCATCCAGGCCGGATACATGGATGCGACTTCGGTACTCGACGAGCTTCTTACAGCGATCGAGCAGCGTGTCCTTGTTGTACCGTGCCGATAGTCGCCAGGGTCCGGCTTGGTCAATCCCACCGATCGGACCGCCGTTCGCGATGATCCCGGACCGGTTGCATCTGTTCAGGTAGAAGGTTGCGAAGCCCTTACGCAGCCGGGACTGCCGCGTCGCTTGTCGGTAGATGATGCGCTGTCTTCGCCACTCGGTCATGTTGACGCGAGTGCTCTTGAGCGTCTGCTGGAACTCGCGAGGGCGATTCAGAACTGACCACCAGAATGCGTGGATCGAGTCGTCAGCGTCGTTGATGAAGATCTCCGGCGTTTCCTCTTGATAGAGGAGGGTCAGGGAAGCACCCGCGCCGCCGCCAAAAGGCTCGGCAAGGGATAGCGCCCCCAGACCATTGAGTCGGCGGATCCCACCTAGGAGGCCGGCCATCGCTGACTTGCCGCCTGGATATCGTAGGGGGCTACTCGTCTTCACGGCTTCGCGCTCTTTACGTCGTCTTCGAGCATGAGCCTGAATAGCGCCTGTGTTCGCATCCAGAACTGCCAGATATCGCGCTCGCTCGGCACGTCGGTGTCGTGCACGAACGAATGGAGCTCGCTGATGGAGAATGCCGCGGCCGGGTTGTAGGTGAGTGCCTTTTCGACCTTCAGCGCCTCTCCTGCCGGGAGCTTTGCCTTGGCGATTCGGATGATCTCCGGGAGCATTTGCTTCATCGTTGGAGTGCCGTACCGCAGAGCGTTCATCTCCCGAAGCCTCTTGACCAGCGAGTCCATTTCGCCAGTGCGCTTCAAGTAGTCCGTGACCGATAGCTCGAGGAACACGCGCAGGAGCACCGCCCCGGCGTTGGGGAACTTGCTCCGATCGAGCTTGACGAGCTCGCTGCGGATGTCGATCAGACGGGGATTGTTGATTCGCACGCGCAGGTCACGCGGCAATACATAGGGGGTTACTTGCTTCGTGCGACTCGTCGGAGTGGCGGCGGCGGTTCGTCTCGGCGAGGAAGCGACTGAGCGACCCTGAATGATATCTGCGGGAACAAAGGCCCCCTGCTTTGCCGCCGGCAGTTCACCCGGCTTCCACGACTCAAAGTAGTCGCGGATGTTGTCGGCGCTATTGAGTGTGCGTGACGATTGCTTACCAAGCGCAACGTCTGTCACCAACCTCGTGAACGCGCGCTGGAACTCCGACCTTGACGTCGTCCCCCGAATCCCATGATCCAGATCGGGCTGCACGCGCAAGTACTCCCGGCCGACGGAGGAGTCGAAGACACGTTCAAGTGTGGTGAAGACCTTGGCCCTCGGACTCTCAAGCTTGGCTTTGACTTCGTCGGAGAGTTCGAGCGACCGCGCCATCTCCGCGATCGCCCTCGTCTGTCGCGCGTTCTGTATGTCTGAGGACGTAAAGCCGAGTTCGTCCTTGAGCTGATCGTTCGAGTACCCCTCCTCAAGCTTGTCGAGAATAAAGCTCGCCCGGTTCTCAGCTTGCCACGCAAGCACCGGCGTTCCGATGTGTCGCCCTGCAATCTGCCGATCTGTTGCGCGCCGGTTGGGGGCAATCGTGACCGGCACGGTAAGGATGGACTGCGGATCGGTAAGCTTGCGAGCGACACGTTCAACCTGGCGAGACGAGGACCCGGTGAGAAGTCCCGGTTCGCGAAGCGCCTTCAGGGCCGCAAGCCGTCGATTGCCCTCGACGACCACCAGCCGACCGTCCTCTTTGACCGCAAGCAAGGGCTCGTTCGGAAAGAACCCCCGAGTCGCTATGCTGTCAGCCACCTCGAGTGCTTTGTCGTGGTCAAACAGGTACTGAATGATCTCGCGGGGAGCGCTCGCAAGCGTCTCGCGGCCGAGCCGAGGGTTCTTCTTGTCCAAGTGAAGGCTTGCGACGGGGAAGCGTTTGGTGGACCAGCTGCTGCTCATCGACTTCGCCCTCCTTGGAGAAATGCCCATGTGCCCACGAGGCGCGCCGACTCCAAGACCCTCGAAGACGGAAACTGAGCAGTGGTGTGATGAGGGCGAGGCGGCCTAAATGGCATACTGGACGCATGATAGCACGGCCGCAGTTCGTCGACGAGGCCGACGGGCCTCGTGGAGCAAGACGCATTGGTGGTGCTCAGATGGCCTGAAAGATCTCTTGCTGAGCCAAGTCCTGCAGTACCCGCACACCTTCAGGAGCCGACGACCAGTTGCTGCCTGGCCAAAGGTTCCACCAAGGAGCGACGAGTTGACCTATCTCGGGGTACGCCTCGAGGCGCGGGCTGATCTCCGCGGGAGAGCGACGGCCCAGAATGGAGACGACCCAGCCCCGCACGGTGGGATCCTGGCTGGCTTCCAACAGCGGCCCGACCACGTCCGTTCCGTCACGGGTCAGCACCCAAGCAGCACTGGCCACGGCACGCGTATCGCCGGAGGCCAGAACAGCGATCAGCCGAGCGCGAATCGAGGAGGACAGCGGTGCACCAAGCGCGACGGCAGCGTGTCCGGCCACGCTGTCGGAAGGATCGCTGAGGTACGGAACAATCACATCGCCGGCTCCGCACAGGCCGAGGGACCAGATAATCGCGGCACGAAGCTCCTCCTCGGTGCCCACCACTAGTCGGCCCAGCATCGTTTCGAGCAGGCTCTTGGCGGCCGTCGTGCGTACCTCGCCAACGAGCAGCACACTCTCCATGCGGAGGTCGGGCCGCTCGGGCGCATCGAAATGCACCAGCACTGCATCGGCAGCACCCGGATGACTCAACCGCAGCAAGCTGCCAGCGGCTTCCAGTCGAACGCGCTGATCGGGATCGGTGTGGGCGATGGTAAGCAATGCGTCGGCCGCATCGGCTCGCTGCAGAAGTCCGGCCGCCTTGACGGCCGAGAAGCGATTCATGGTGTCGTTCTCGGTCAGCCCGCGCACGGGATCCCAGGCGCCGCCGCTGCAATCAAGCGACGCTGGTCGAGCCGGGGCGCCGGCTAGGAACTGCACCTCGCCTTGGATGCGCTCGCCGACACCGACGTAGGGAGTCAGCAGCTCAGCCCCACGACGACGCAACTGGAACGTCTGTTGTCGGCCAGTGTCGAGCCGGAGAGAGATCTTCTCGTCCCCGACGAACAGCACATGGCCGCTCGAGGAAGGGACAATCGCGGGCCATGTCCGATCTCGCTCGGCCCCTTCTCCCGCTGATTTCGGAGGTCCGAGCCGCGAACGGTCGACGCAGGCCCGCAGCTGCCCCACCTCGAAGCCAGCGATCTGCTCGGCGGGAGTTGGCGGCGTGGCTTGGCCGTCACAGCGCACGAAGATGACCACGTCCTCGTCGCGGAGCCCGGCATCCCACTCGCGACCGGCCACGGTCGGGCTGTCGCTCATCTTGATTTCGAGCTTCGTCTTCGCGCGAACTTCGAACCGCCGACCGCAACGCAGGCAAGAGAGGTCCGGCATGCGCAGGCGCTTGATCTTCGTCTGCCAGATCTTGTTGCAGGTGGCGTAGCGCTCGAGCTCGCGGACGTCGTGGCCGCGCTGGTTGAGAAGCTCGACGGCCCGGTGAGCGCTGGCCGCGCCCATCGTGACGTAGCGGATGAAGCTCTCGCTGGCCTTCAGCGCCACTACCGCGTCTCCTTCCGCCCGATCGGCGCCAAGAGATCCCTGGCGTCGACGCCGAGGGCCGCGGCAATGCGGTAGATGTTGGCCACAGTGAGGTTCCGCTCACCCCGCTCGATGGAACTCAGATAGGTCCGGTGGAGTCCGGCCAGCGAAGCCAAGGATTCCTGTGACAGCCCGGCGCTAACGCGCAGGCGGCGGATATTGTGGCCAACAAGGACTTGCGGGGTGGTAGGGGAACCCGATCGCGGCAGGGGGCTTCGCGGCATGGTTGCACGGTAGGTGCTTGACACACATACGTCTACAGACTATAAGTTACACATCTGCCCCCGCACGTTCAACCTAACCACTTGGGCAGCAAGACACTATGAACCTCATCGTCGCGCCACGCACGGACCCGATCTACAACGCCCACGGCTACCTGACCAAGGTTCCCGAAGCCGCTATCCGGCCGTTCCTCGAGCGCCACACGGGGCCCGGGGATACGGTCCTCGATCCCTTCGCTGGATCGGGTATGACTGGTGTGGCGGCCCACATCCTGGGCCGGAACGCCGAGTTGAGTGACATCAGCGTCTTAGGGCAGCACATCGGCCGGAACCTTCTGAACATCGTCGATCCGGCGGGCTTTCGGCGCGCGGCCGCCAGAGTGGTGGAGCAAGCCGAGGCGAAGACGGGGAAGTACTACTTGGCCGCCTGTGCCGCATGCGGGCAGCAGTCTCCCTTTGGGAAGATCGTCTGGTCGTTCGTCTACGCCTGCCCGGCCTGCCAGGCCGAGGTTCCGTACTACGACTTGCTAGCGGCCAACCGATGGCAAAGCGGTGGTAGGTGCCCGGCCTGCCACGTTCGATTCGACAAGCGTCGCGCACAGCGAATCGATGAGCGGCCGGTGCTCATGTACGTGACCTGCACTGCGTGCGGCAACAAGGAGCCGCGTCCTCTCGCGCCGGAAGACCTGCGCCTCGGCGCCAGCGCCGCACGCAGCCCCCTGCGCAAGCTCACCCCGAACCTGCCGATTGAGGAGGACCGGGAGATGTACCGGCGCTCTGCGCTCGGCCGGCACGGCAACACCTCCACGGCCAGCTTCTTCTCCCCCCGCAACGCTGTGGCCTTGACCGCCCTCCATCAAGCGATCCTGGCGGTCGAGGACGAGGGCCTGCGCGGCAAGCTCCTCTTTGCGTTCACGGCCATCCTGCCGCGGGCGTCGAAGCGCTACCAGTGGCACCCGAAGCGGCCGCTCAACGCGCAGAACCAGACCTACTACATCGCGCCGGTCTTCTACGAGTGGAACATCTTCGAGCTCTTCGAGCGGAAGGTCTCGGCAGCGCTCCGCGCCCAAGAACACCTGCTCGAGGAATCCGGTGCGGACACGCTCTTCAACCGCCCCTCACGTGTCCGATACACGACAGCGTCCGCCGATGCATTGATGCACCTGCCAGACGGATCCATCGACTACGTGTTCACCGATCCGCCTTTCGGCAGCAACCTCTTCTACAGCGACATGAGCCTCTTTCAGGAAGCCTGGCTTGGGGAAGTCACCGATCCACGGAAGGAAGCGGTGGTCCAGACCGAGCGCTCCAAGCACGTGCAGTCGGCGAGGGCCTATGAAGAGCTCCTCACAGGCGCACTCCGCGAGTGCGCACGAGTACTGAAGCCAGGCGGAGCGGTTTCAATCGTCTTCTCGAACAGCCGCGGCGAGGTCTGGGCCATGCTGCAGCGCGCCATCCGGACCAGCGGGTTCGCGATCGAACCCGACGAGACGGCCCTTCTCGACAAGGGCCAGCGCTCGGTCAAGGGACTCGCCAGCGGAACTGAGCACGTCGTGACAGCCGACCTAGTGATCACGCTCCGTAAGGACATGAAGGCCATCCACCCACGAGCGAAGCGGGTCAGTTCGGCGCGCGAGACGATCGCCGAGATCCTCAGCGCCGCTGGAGCGAAGGACCTGCGCACGCCGAGCACCGCGTACCTTCACGTGATTCGCGCGGCTGTGCGGCGGGACATCGACCTCGAGTCGCTTCACCTAAGCGAGGTGCTCGCAACGCTGCGCTCGCTCGGCTTCTCGGTGAACCAGCGAACGGGCCATCTGGAACGGAAGTGATTGCGCTCACGGTCGATTCGCTCGTGAGCTCCGCAAGTCTTCACTAGTGTCGAGCCCACATGCGCCCGGGCCAACCCAGACCGCGGACTGGGCGGTATGGAGGACCAGCGACATGGCCGATCTTGACCCGACAACTGCGGCGGCGTTGTGTCGCGCCCTCGAACGCGTCCTCCCACTTGAACTCCGGCGGCCGGTGGTCTGCGTGGACATCTCGTCGAGGAGTGAGCGCTGGGACATCGAAGCCCGTGATCGAAGCGGTGCTCTCCTCCGGCGCGTGAGCCACGCGCAAGTCGTTCCCGAACGGATGGCGATGGCCGGCGCCGAACTGCGCGACGTTCGCCACGCGCTGGACGGTGAGCTCCGCCAGCTTGGAGTCTCCGGCTTAGGGGTGTCGCTTCGCGGCCGACGCCTGCCCACGACCCGCCGCGAGCGTCAGACACTCGGAAAGGAACTCGCCCAGCGCGTGCGCGACCACATCGTGCACGGAACCCCGATCATCGAAGCCCCGATGGTCGCCCTGCGAGCCGGGCGCCACCCGTACGCGGACCCCGTGGCTGCCGCGCTCTCAGACGTGACTGTCCACGCGGACAGCACGCGTCGCGCGGCCCGCGCTCTGGTCTCCGGGGATGACCGACTCGGCTGCCGGATTCCGGAGCTTCACGAGGAGGTGCTCCCAGCCGTTGCAACAAAGCGTCAACGGCACGGCCATCTGACGCCGGAGCTCACTCTCGTGGTGAAAACGGTTCTCTCCGAGATCTCGCGGGCGGCCATCGTGGAGGCACGGCAGGGCGTCCAAGACCATCACCGGAGCTTCAAGTCTGTCTACGTCGGACGTTTGAAGGGGAGCCGATTCACGCTGAAGAGGCTCTACTGACCACCGCACGCTGCCATAGTCACGGGCACGCAAGTCCTATTCATTGTGAACACGACTGCCAGCCTCCAGCCGACATTGGCCTAATCGGCTCACTCTGCAGCCACTCGCATGCAGGGCCTACCCAAAGTCCGGATGAGAGCGATGTGCGTATTGTAGAATGACTTGTTGGTGTCGTCTCCGGGCTCAAACAGATGGTCGTAGCACACGATAGGACTGCTTCCCGCGCGCCGCACTGCATCGGTCGCACACTGAGTCAGGCGTCGAACACTTTGTAGGCCCGCATGTCGCATCACATAGAGCAGTGCGAGTTTCTCGACCTCCGTGACCCGGCGACCCTCTTCCGCCGCGACCGCAAGCATCTGGCTCAGGAATATCACGACGCGGTCTCCGGCATCAGGATCTGGAATCTCATGCCAATTCTCCTCTGGGATGCGGTCTAGCAAGTCAGGGCCCTTTGCGTCCTTCGCGCGTTCAGTGATCCGTGATGTCATCGCGGACATGCTCTCGCCGCAGCTTCCGACGAGCGCAACAACCCGGCTGCCGCCTCCCTTCTGCCTTGCCTCGAGATAGGGCAGCAGTAGAGGAAACGGCCACTTCTCATGAAGCTTGCCATCGCATTCGTCGATCAGGACGATCGACCTAGTGTGCGCGCCACCGGTTTCCGCTAGTCGGCGGGAGAGTCCCGCCTCATCCAGTTCTGGCAGAACGATCTTCTCGAAGGCGGAAGCGACTCCAATCCGTAAGGCAAATGCCCCCGCTTGCTCGATGAGGTAGCTCTTGCCACGACCGGGATGACCCCAGAACAGGTAGTTCGCGAGCGACTTGTCTGTGCGCTTAACCGCGTCCAGCATCTGCGTGGTCACGTCGGTGAGTCGGCGACGAACAACGTCGTCGCACCTCGCGTACGAGCCGACGACACGGAACGACGAGATGTTGAGACTTTCCTCACGTAGAACGCGTGCCTCCTCCGGCAAGAGCCGCTGCCACGGCGCATCGCCAAGCGGTGCGGCGGACCGGGCCGCGGTGCGCGAACGATGCAGTGCGCCCTTGTTCCGCAGAAGCCCAGCGATGCCGCTCGCGACGTGGTAGTTCAAGAAGGCCGGTGCTTCGTGACCACCTGGGGGGTGTCGCCATACCCCCAGGGCGTCACGGGCTCCAAGGAGCGATCGCGCAAGCTCGGTGAAGCCAGCTTCGTTGTATGAGTGGCGATCTTGCGACAGGACGTCGAAGATGGCCGCTCGTGGAAACTCGGAGATCGGCTCCTGAAGCAGACCTCCCTCGATCGGGATCATCATGCGCCACTCACGCCGATCTACGACTTCACGTGATCGCTCAAGGAGCCACTGGCGAGATGCTCTCGCGTCGAACTCGACCCCATGCGCTGTCGCGGCTCGGTACGCAAGAGCAGTCAGGTACTCTGAAGGGAGCTGCCAGTCGTCCGTCCAACAGGGTCCCACTCGGCGCCGCATCAGCCACTTCAGCGCGCGATTGACGACCCCGGGTGGCACCAGATCACCGAGGAGCGCCGCAGTGAAGAGCACTTCGCACGTGGGGTAGAGGTGACTGTCTTCACCGGGGCACGGCCCCCACGCTCCATCCGCGTTCTGAGCGTTCTGAAGCCAGGCCCAAGCATCCCGTAGGAGCACACGGTTACCATCTCGGTTCCACCGCGCCAAGGCCTGCATGGCGAAGCTCGTCGTATAGACAAGCGAAACACGGTCTCGGCGCAAGGCGGTGATCGACCATCCACCCCAAGGAAGGTACTGGTGCCTGATGTAGGTCTCGATCGCATCACCGATCCCCGCCTTGCGCTCGCCGAGGAAGGAGAACAGCGACAACCCCAAGCAGGCCCCGCCGATGCTCACTCGGCCCCTCGTTCCACCTGCAAGATCCAGCGAGAAGCCAGCCGTGGCGTGGCCGTCGTGCGTCGAGTGCAGCACACTCGTCTCGCAGAACGCGCCCAACCCGGCGAGTGCGCTCTCCGCCTCGACTTCGATCCGCTTCAATCTAGCGGACACTCGTGCGGTCCCGGAGCCAGGAGACGAACTGCGCCGCGGTCACACCAGGCATCGGGGACCGGTAGACTCCCTGTCGGTCGAAGCGTTCGAAGAGAGCCATCGGGTCGGCTGCGGCCGAGAAGACCTCGTACGGATAGTACTCCTTTGGTCGAATCTCGACCCGGAGCTCACGAAGCTTGGCAAACGTCGCCTCCACTTCGCTCCGTGTCTGCCCTGGAATCCCAAGCATGATGAACGCCTTGGGAATGATTCCTGCGTCGTGAATGAGAGCCACCTGGCTCCTCAGCTCATCCTCGGTGACGTGCTTCCCGATACGCTCTTGGGTTCGCACGTCCAGGGTCTCCAGCCCGAAGGCTATCGCGATGCAGCCAGCCTGTGCCATCGCTCTCAGCAGTTCCTGGTCAAGTCGTTCCAGGCGAGTCGTGACGATCCACTTACCGACGGACTGCCGGGCGGCAGCTCGACTGCAGAAGTCTAGCACCCACTCCCGATCAGCCGTGAACGTCGGGGCGATGAGCTTCATCGAGTTCCATCGCGCGCGCTGCTGCTCCATGTAGTCAAGCACCGCCTCAGCATCGCGGTACGCCACACCTCCGGCCTGAGCGACTGGGACGCGGCAAAACGGGCAGCGATACGGGCACCCCCGCGCGACGGTGAAGCACAGTTGATTTCGGCCGCTGATCTCGACATATCGTGCCACCGGAAGCAGGTCCAACGCAGGGAACGCGATGTCGTCGATCGTCATCGGCAGCCGAGGCGGGCACTCCTGCACCGCTCCGTTATCAGCGTACACGACGCCGTGCAGCCCATCTACCGCGAGATCTCCCCGACGCCATCGGATGTAGGAAAGGGCACTGCGCTCGTACATGGCGTCAACGATCGCCGCGTCAAAACCGTGCTCAACGTAGGTGCGTGGTGCAAACGCAGTCCCCTCCCCAAAGGACACGACTTGCGAGTCCGGTGAGATCCGCTTGCACTCCTGCGCCGCGCGGATGGCCTGGAGGCTGTTGTGCAGGTCAGTGTAGACGAGCACGAAGTCGAACTTGCTCGCATAGGCCTCGATGAACGCCCAAGCGAAGTGCTGAAGGGCCGTTCCGTCGAGGACGGTGACTTCGACATCGGGCTCCCTTCCCAAGAACGCCGCAGTCTCACCAAAGTAGGTGAAGTGCTTCTGGATTGAGAAGACGTACTCCACCTTCGGGGGCCAGACGAGGAGAATGCGGCACTGCGCCATGGCGACCTCACGTGTTCAGTTGACGACCGGTTACGCGCAATCCAGCAGTGTAGCCGCCGCCTACCGCCCTGTCTAGCCATCGGCGGAACGACACGCGGCTCGGTGGGTCGGGGACAAGGGCGCCAGTGTGCGATATCATGTAGACATGCATGGTGTGGATATATATGGCATCACAACATGGAGGACTCTGGCGCGGTGTGCGTCACGGTACATGCGACTGGCCTTGACGGTCGCGTTACTCGAAGGCGTGGACCTCACAAGCGCGCGCTTCGCAGGCGACCATCTCGGACTGCAGGCGCGGTCTGCACGGGAGTTTGACGACGTCGTGCGGACCGTTGGAGCGTATGCGCTGCCAGTGCGCCGCGAGAGCATCGACGGGCGAAGGAACTGCGTACTGCGCCTACGTCGTCCGCTGCGCGGCGGTGGGTGGGAGATGCCGCTGGTAGAGGTATTCGAACCCAAACTGCGGGAAGCGCCTCGCGACCTGCGGCCTGGTATCGAGCATTGTGCGTTTGTCGTGAGTGACTACGAGCAGTGGCTGCGGGACTGGCCGGGAAGGCGAGAGCTTGTCGCAAAGCGACGAGATAGTGCCACTCGGGTGTTTGTGAAGACATGGATCATCAACGGCATCGAGTTGGAGCTGCGGCCAGTCTCTCTGGGTAAGTTATCACTGCCGGCGAGAGGCGGGGCGACGACTGTGTCAGTTGTGTGCTAGAACCGCCCGCCAGGGAGCGATACTAAGGGTCTTCATCTTGTAGGCGCGACGCCGCCAGCACGCGCATTTGGTGTGGGTGTCTGCTCGGTAGTGCCTTGCTCGTCCTCTCCGGGTTGCCCCCTTCAACTTCCAGTCGGCGTGGAACAGCTTAACTGCTGAAGTCAGGGCAAACGGCACTCGCCAGCACTAATGGCTCGCGCGGTGACGCGCGAAGGTCCTCGCAGCTCATCATTCGCTCCTCGAGAGAACCATGACCCATGGCAGGTCTGGTGGTGGACGAGTTCGCAGGATGACGCTGGGCGCGTTCCGTGAACGGATGCAGGCTGGAGGATGGGTGCTCTGTGGCGCCGGCGTATCCAGGCTCGCGCCCACCAACGCACCGCTCGGCGACAAGCTGAGGGACGAGTGCGTCGCGGCACTGTTGTCAGATCGCAACTCGCGGCGCTGGCTTCGTAGCCTCATGCACACGCAGGCCTACCGGCGACTTCTACCCGAGAGCCTCCTGCAGGACGTCTCCTCGTTCGCCTCGGACGAACTGGACTCGCTCATGGTCGGACGGCTGACTGGTTTGCGGCCCAACGCCTGCCACAGAGCCCTTGCCGGTCTATTCCCCGTCGTCTTCACGACGAACTTCGATGTCTGCTTCGAACAGGCGCGGGCTCTTCGCGTCGTGCACCTGCACGGGTCGGTCCTGCGGCCGTCACGGATCCAGAACCGCAGTTTCCGGCTCGCCCGGACCGTGCCGGGAGCGGTGCGGAGTTTCAGGCGGGCGATCCGGGACGGGCGCCTCTTCGTGCTGGGCTACTCCGCGAGGGACCAGGACGTGCTTGAGGCGATCGCCGAGGGGAGGCCCCGTGAGATCTGCTTCCTGAGTTATGCAGGTCAGCCGCCACGGGCGTTGGCGGGGCTCGCGCCGGTCTTTCGCTGGGCACGGGGCAGCCTCGAGTCGCTGCTTCGCGTGAGGGCCCGCCGCGAGCGCGCCTCCTCCCGCCCCCGGATCGCGCCGGTCGTGCGATTGCGCGCGGGCCAGCGCTGTGCGGCGCTCCTCAATCTCGCCTCGAGGACGGGGCACTACGAGGACGCGCCGCGGGTCCTGGCGTGGTACCGCCGCCGGCTCGATCCGCACACCCGGCTCAAGTCCACGTTCATCGCCGTGGACTGCCTTCGCATGGCGGGGCGATTCGAGCCATCTGCCCGCCTGCTGGCGGCGGCCCTTCGCGAGTCCGCGATCCGCCTTCCGCGCGAGGCGGATTCGCTCTCATGGGCTTACGTGCTGCGCGGCCTACTCGCCATCGAGGGCCCGAATCAGGATGCGAGAAGCGCACTCGTGGATTACCGGCGAGGCCTGCGGGCGATTGCCCGGTTCGCACGTACGCGGAGAGGGCGTACGGCCAAGGAGGGAATCCGCGTGTGGAGGGCCAGGATCCTGAACAACGTCGGGGAGGCCTGTGCGGCCGAGGGGCGGTACTCCGACGCGGTAATCAACTTCCGGCGCTCACTGGCGATCAAGCGGCGGTTGCACGACGACCGCGGGACGGCGCAGACATTGGCCAACCTCTCGCTCACGGAGGCCCGCGCGGGCAGGCTGCACACGGCGGAGCGACATCTGGCCGAGTGCCTCTTGATCCTGAAGCGGTCACCTGACCGCTACGTGCTCGCTGACGCGCTGTCCCGACACGGCGATATGCTCGCGGAGGCTGCCGGTGTCCCAAGTCCGGGGCTCGCCTCGGCAGGAGCCGGGACGGCTAAGTGGCTAGTGGAGATCCGGCGCGCGCTCCCGCAGGATCTTCGGAGGCACGCGTTGACGCTGGCGCGCGGCGCCGCACTGCTTGAGAGCCTGGCCGCGCGCACGACTGCCTCTTGAAGCGCCGCTGGGCCGAATGTCGCCGCAGCACTGTGCCGGAAGTGTGCCGACATGAGCGACCAAATGAGGCCACTCCGGTCCACGAGGGACCAGTCTGCACGGCGAACCCCACCGAGGCTAACTCGATGGGGCTTCGGGCAACTACGTGTGTCTGGCGGTGTTCCGGTCGTCGAGGCGGGAAGGCGTCAAATGCGTCGCAGCGGGTTTCGAGACCGCCCGATTCAACCACTCTCGCACCTCTCCGCGGGCGTAGATACACGAACCTGCGGGGTTTCCGCAAGGCCCTGCGAGCGGGGCGGCGATCTGGCGGCAACGCGCTGTCGCGCGCTAGGCTGGCGCTCGAGGTTTCCGCAGGGCGTTGACTACGGCCTGGTGCCGCGATCAGGAGGAAGCGTTCATGAAGGGCGTGCTCGCACGGCTGTGGGGCATTCGGGTTTTCGTGGCGGCGGGATTGCTGGCGGGCACGACCGCCGCCCTCGGGGCGTCGGCGGAGTCGGTCGGCCCCGGCTACGACATCGAGCTGAGCCGCATGATCCCGATGCGGGACGGCGTCGAGCTCGAGGCCTGGATCACCCGACCCTCGAAGCTGGCCGGCAAGGCGCCGGCGGTGCTCGAGCTCACGCAGTACGACATTGACGGCGGCCGTCGTGGGGAACCGGTCGCGATGGCGCGGCGGGGCTACGTGTTCGTGCTCGCCTACGTGCGCGGGCGCGGGCGCTCAGGCGGGGTCAAGAGCGACGACCTCGGGCTGCAGGTCGGGCGCGACGGCCATGACCTCGTCGAGTGGATCGCTCGTCAGCCGTGGAGCGATGGTCACGTGTTCATGTACGGCGGTTCGTTCGTCGGCATGACGCAGTGGCGCACGGCCGCGCAGAGGCCCCCTCACCTGAGTGGCATCACGCCCTTCGCTCCGATCTATCCGGGCTGGGACGTGCCGAACACCAACGGCATCCCGCAGGCGTGGTCGGCGGTGATCGTGGGCTACACCTCGGGCCGCTCCCTCAACACCGGCTTCATTGACAATGCGGCGTACTGGCAGGGCAAGATGCTCGAGCAGTACGCGGGGTACCGCCCGTTCAGCGAGCTGGACGAAGCGATCGGCATCGCTCCGGACGACTGGTGGATGGCGGACTCGGCCGGACTCCGCAAGTCCTTCATGAAGACCTGGCTCGATCACGTCGGCGACCGGGCGTTCAACCTGGCCGCCGAACCGGCGGCGAAAGACTACGCGGCGATGCGCTTTCCGATCCTCACCGCGACCGGCTTCTTCGACGACGATCAGCCGGGAGCCCTGCGCTACTACCGGAGCTATTTCGCGCATGCGCCCACGGCGCAGGTGGACCGCAGCGTCCTCGTGATCGGGCCGTGGGACCACGGCGGAACGCAGCGCCCAGCAAAATCCATCATGGGGCTCACGATTCCGGACTCCGCCGTCCTCGACATGCAGGCGCTGCACGCGGGTTGGTGCGACTGGATCCTCGGGCGCGGCCCGAAGCCGGCACTGCTGCGCGACAAGGTCAACTACTTCATGCTGGGCGCGGACGAGTGGCGCCACGCCGCCTCGCTCGCGGCCGCGTCGTCGGGCGAGTCGCTGGGCTTCTATCTTTCGGCGCCGGACCACGCGCCGCTGAACGTGTTCCACTCGGGCAGTCTGGTCGGCGAGCCACCGGCGGCGGAACCGCCGACGGTCATTGTCAGCGACCCGCGGGAGCTGCCCGAGCTCGCGATGCTCTCCTCCCTCCCGGACGAAGGCCTCACCAGCCAGTTCCGCGACTTCCAGAAGCGGGCGGTCGTGTTCCACTCCGAGCCGCTGGCGCACGACGTCGAAGTCGCGGGGCACATGCGACTGAACCTGCGCGTCAGGGCCGACGCGCCGGATTTCGACCTGTGGGCGCAGGTGCTGATGATCGCGCCGGACGGCTCGGCGGTGCGCCTCGGCGAGGACATTCGCCGGGCGCGATTCCGCAACGGCCCCTTCCAGTCGGAGCTGCTGAAGCCGGGCGAGACGGTGGACATCCCGTTCGAGTTCTACTGGTCGGCGTGGCGCATCCCGGCGGGCGCGCGGTTGCGGCTGACGATCGCGCCGCTCAATTCGGCGTTCTTCCAGAAGAACTTCAACACCGGCGGCCGGATCGGCTACGAGAACATCGCCGACGCGCGTGTCGCGCACATCGAGGTGCTGCACTCCAGCCGCCTGAGCCTGCCGCTCGCGGCGCCCGCTTCGGCCCCGGCGCGAAGGTCCGGCTCCGGGCAGCGGTAGGCGGACCGGCCGGCGCTCCGGCGTCGCCGGACACAGCGAGTCGCTTGCGTTTCCGCGCGGCGCCGGGGAAAATACCGGTCCCATGACGCGCGACCGGCTGACCTTCGGCTTCCTCTTTACCCGCTCCAGGGGAGCGGGCGGAGGACGCTTGTAGCGATTCCTTCAGCCGAACGGCCACAGAAAGGCCCGCTCCCGAATCACCCGGGAGCGGGCCTTTCGCATTCCTTCGAGGAGAGGACGATGGACCTGAACACGATGCGTGAGCAGCTCGAGACGGTGGACGCCACCCTCGTGGACGCCCTGGCCGCGCGCCAGGGACTGGTCCGGGAGGTGGCGCGCCTCAAGCTCGAAAGCGGCGGCGCCCTGCGCGACCTGCCCCGCGAGGAGGACGTGCTGACCCGCGCCGTGGAGCGCGCCCGCGACGCCGGCCTCGACGGCTTCCTGGTGACGCGGCTCTTCCGGGAGATCCTCGGGCACTCCGTGCGCACCCAGGAGTCCGCGCTGCTCACTGCCGGCACGGGCGCGGCGGGTGCGATCCGGGTGGGCTACCAGGGCAGCGAAGGGGCCTACAGCCATGGCGCGGCGAGGCGACATTTCGGGCCGCGGAAGGAGGAGGCCACCTACCTCGGCTACGACGGCTTCGAACCGATGCTCGAGGCGGTGGTGACCGGTGAGCTGGACTACGCCGTGCTCCCGCTCGAGAACACGACTTCGGGATCCGTCACCCAGTCGTACGACCTGCTGGCCCGCATGGACCTGGCCCTCGTGGGCGAGGAGATCCAGGAGGTCGAGCACTGCCTGCTCGCCCTCGAGCCAGTCCCGCTCTCGCGCATTCGGCGGGTCTTCTCGCACCCGGTGGCGCTGAGTCAGTGCGGGCGCTTCCTCGCGGGGCTCGGCGAGTGTCGTGTCGAGGCGTTCACCGACACGGCCATGGCCGCCCGCCGCGTCCGCGACGAGCAGGATCTGTCCCAGGCCGCGGTGGCCAGCGAGGAAGCCGCACGGCTGTACGGCCTCGTGGTCCTCGCGCGCGGCATCGCCGACCAGAAGGAGAACCTCACGCGCATGGCGATCGTCGCGAAGCGGCCCGTCGTCTGCGATCTGCGCGTGCCATGCAAGACATCGCTGCTGTTCACCACGCGCCACGAACAGGGCGCGCTGCTCTCCTGCCTCGGCGTGTTCGCGGATCATCACCTCAACCTGACCAAGCTCGAGTCGCGCCCGCGGCCTCGCAACCCGTGGGAGTACCTTTTCTACGTGGACTTCGATGGCAACCTGGCCGATCCCGACGTGGCCCGCGCGGTGCGCGAGCTTCAGGCCCGCAGCGGCTACGTGAAGGCGCTGGGGTCCTATCCGTCGCGCACCACGGCCGAGGCGCGTCCCGCTCAGCCGCGGCCGAAGGTTTCGCGTGCGGTGGCGGCCACGCCGCCGCAGCCCGCCGCGACGAGGCCGGCCACAGCGAAGCACGACGAAGCGCTGGCCTCCCGGAACCACCGCGCCGAGGACACGCGCGTGGTGGTGGCGGGCGTCACGATCGGCGGGCCGCGGCCGGTGATGATCGCCGGCCCGTGCGCGGTCGAGTCCCGCGAACAGGTCCGCGCCTGCGCGCGGGTCGTGAAGGAGATGGGCGGCGGCCTGCTGCGCGGCGGCTGCTTCAAGCCACGCACCTCGCCGTACTCGTTCCAGGGCCACGGCTACGAAGCGCTCGACTGGCTCGCAGAGGCAGGCGCCGAGGCCGGACTGCCGATCGTGACCGAGGTGCTGCACCCGGCGGACGTCGGGCCGGTGGCGGAGAAGGCCCACGTGCTCCAGATCGGCGCCCGCAACATGCAGAACTTCTCGCTGCTCAAGGAGGTCGGCAGGGTGGACCGCCCCGTCCTGCTCAAGCGCGGAATGAGCGCGTCCATCGAGGAACTGCTGGGCGCCGCCGAGTACATCCTCGCCCACGGGAACCAGATGGTGATCCTGTGCGAGCGCGGGATTCGCACGTTCGAGACCGCGACGCGCAGCACGCTGGACCTGAGCGCGGTGCCGGTGCTGCGGGAGCGCACGCACCTGCCGGTGCTCGTGGATCCTTCGCACGCGGTCGGAGTGCGGCGCTTCGTGCCGCCGCTGTGCCGCGCGGCGCTGGCGGCGGGCGCGCAGGGGCTCATGATCGAGATCCACCCCGATCCCGAGCAGGCGCTCTCCGACGGACCGCAGTCCCTCACGTTCGGGATGTTCGAACAACTCATGTGCGGGCTGATCGCCTGACGGCCCGCGGGCCCTGCCGACCGGGGACGGCCTTCACCGATTGGCCATGCGCCGCTCGCGCGGGTTACGCTCGCGGCGCAGCCGCACACGGAGGTCTCGCGAGGTCATGAACCGAACGAACTCACGCCGCGACTCGGCCGGACCGATCGCCTGGGGCGTCGCCGCGACGCTCGTGCTGGGCGCGCTCATCGTCGTCGGTTCGCGCAACCTGGCGCACTTCGACGCCGCGCTGGTCGCCTACACGTTCGCGGCGCTGTTCGCCACCTTCGGCCTGACCTACCGCTACGCCATGTGGCTCAAGCGGCCGCCGACCGACTTCTACTGGCGGCGGGGCTGGCAGGTGTTCTTCCGCCGCGGGCGTCGCTTTCGCCACCTCGGCGGCCTGGCCGCGCATTCATTCGCCGACATCGCCCTCAACCGCTTCATCTGGGCGCGCGGCCGACTGCGCGGCCTGACCCACGTGCTGCTCTTCTGGGGCTGCGTGCTGGCGGTCGCGATCACCTTCCCGCTGGTGTTCGGCTGGCTCGCCTTCGAGTCGGTGGCGGGCTCGCCGTCGGTGTACCGCCTGATCGTCTTCGGCTTTCCGGCGTTCGCCTTCCCGAGCGACTCGCTCCTCGCCTTCCTGCTCTTCCACGGCCTGGTGTGGGCCTCGTTCCTGGTGATCGCGGGCGTGATGCTGGCGATGCGCCGGCGCATGCGCGAAGAAGGCGCGGCGGCGCTGCAGAGCTTCTCCGAGGACTTCCTGCCGCTCGTGCTGCTGTTCGCGGTCAGCCTGACCGGGCTGATGCTGACCGCGAGCTACACGTGGATGCACGGGTACGCCTACGACTTCCTCGCGATCCTGCACGCCATCACGGTCATCTTCACGTTCCTGTGGCTGCCGTTCGGCAAGTTCTTCCACGTGTTCCAGCGCCCGGCGCAGATCGCGGTCCGCTTCTACAAGGAGGTCGGGCGCGAGGAGGCGCTGGAACACTGCGCCCGCTGCGGGCACGGCTTCACGTCGAAGATGCATGTAGAGGACCTGATCGAGGTCGAGCGCCGCCTGGGATTCGACTACCGGATCCAGAGCACGGGCGGCGGCGGGACCGACCACTACCAGCGTGTCTGCCCGCCGTGCCGCCGCGCGCTGCTCGCCACCGCGCAGGGGGCGGCATGGCGCGGGGTGCGCGGCGGAATCCTCGTCGCGCCGGGCGCCGCGCCGGCGCACGTCAACCCCGGCATCGGCGAGGGGCCTCTCGGCCGCTCCGACGCGGAGAACTTCCATGGCTGAACCTGTCGCGGCCCCGCCGGCCGCGCGCCACACGCATCTCGATCCGCCCGCGGGCGACCCGTTCGGACCGCACCCGGCATGGTCGGCGGGCCAGCGGCTCGACACCGGCGTCGAGCCCGACCGCGTCGTGGACACGCACTGCTGCTTCTGCGGCCAGCAGTGCGGCATCCGCCTCAAGGTCAAGGACGAGCAGGTGGTCGGCTTCGAACCGCGCTACGACTTCCCGTTCAACCGCGGCATGCTCTGCCCCAAGGGCATCAAGCGCTACCTGCAGGGCTCGCACCCCGACCGGCTGCTCACCGCTCTCGAACGCGACGGGACGGCGCCGGGCGGTTTCCGGCCCATGGCCTACGAGCGCGCGATCGAGCGCGCGGCCGCCGAGATCCGCCGCATCCAGGAAACGCACGGCCGCGACGCGATGGCGATCCTCTCGGGCGCGAGCCTGACCAACGAGAAGGCGTACCTGATGGGCAAGTTCGCCCACATGGCGCTCGCGACCTCGAACATCGACTACAACGGCCGCCTGTGCATGGTCTCGGCCGGCGCCGGCAACAGCAAGGCGTTCGGCGTGGACCGGGCGGCGAATCCGTGGAGCGACATCCTCGGCGCGCAGGTCGTGTGGATTTCGGGCGCCAACGTCGCCGAGTGCGCACCCATCACCACCGACTACGTTTGGCAGGCGCGCGAGCGCGGCGCGAAGGTGATCGTGGTGGATCCGCGCCTGACGCCGATCGCCCGCACCTGCGACCTGTTCCTGCCGATCCGGCCCGGCACCGACGTGGCGCTGTTCAACGGCGTGCTCCACCTGATGATCGGGAACGGCTGGCTGGACCGCGACTTCATCGCCCGCTCGACGGTGGGCTTCGACGAGGTCGAAAGGCACGTCGCCGAATGGACGCCGGCGCGCACCGCGCGCACGACCGGCATCGCCGAGACGGCGATCCGCAGGGCGGCCGAATGGTGGGGAACGGCGAAGACCAGCTTCCTGATGCACGCCCGCGGCATCGAGCATTCGAGCCACGGGGTTCAGAACGTCCTCGGCGCGATCAACCTGGTGCTGGCCTCGGGCCGGATCGGGCGCGAGTTCTGCGGCTACGCGACGATCACCGGCCAGGGCAACGGACAGGGCGGCCGCGAGCACGGCCAGAAGTGCGACCAGCTTCCCGGCGGCCGCAAGCTCGCCGACCCGCAGGCTCGCGAGTTCGTCGCCGGGATCTGGGGCATTGGCGCCGACGAGCTGCCGCAGCCGGGCGTGGACGCCTACGAGATCTTCCGCAAGGTCGAGCGCGGCGAGATCCGCGGGCTGCTGTCCATCTGCTTCAACCCGGCGGTGTCGCTTCCCGACAGCGATTTCGTGCGGGCGATGCTCGACCGGCTCGAGTTCTACGTCGCCATCGACTTCTTCATGAGCGAGACCGCCCGCCACGCCGACCTCGTGCTGCCCGGCTCGCTGCACGAGGAGGACGAAGGGACCGTCACGACGGCCGAGGGTCGCGTCATCAAGATCAACAAGGCGGTGAGCTGCCCCGGCGAGGCGCGCGAGGACTGGCGCATCGTGCAGGACCTGGCCCGCGCCCTTGGGCGCGAGCGCGGCCTCACGTTCGCCGGCCCGCGCGAGATCTTCGAGGAGCTGCGCGCCGCCTCGCGCGGCGGCGTGGCGGATTACTCCGGGATCACCTGGGAGAAAATCGAGCGCCAGCAGGGCGTCTTCTGGCCGTGCCCGGCCGACGACCATCCGGGAACGCCGCGGCTGTTCGAGCCGGGATCGTGGAACGTCGTGGCGAAGGGCTCGGGGCCGTTCTACTTCCCCGACGGCAAGGCGCGGTTCAACGTCTCCACCTACACGCCGCCGGCCGAAGTGCCCGACGCCGACTACCCGCTCATCCTGACCTCCGGCCGCGTGATCAGCCAGTTCCTCTCCGGCACGCAGACGCGGCGCATCGGGCCGCTGCTCGACATGGACCCCGAGCCGTTCATCGAGCTGCATCCGCACCTCGCCGGGCACCTGGCCATCGCCGACGGCGACTGGGTGACGGCCGAGACGCGGCGCGGACGGCTCACGCTGCGCGCCAGGGTGGTCGCGACGATCCGGCCCGACACGATCTTCGTGCCCTACCACTGGCCGGGCCGGCGCAGCGTCAACCGCCTGACGATTTCGGCGCAGGATCCGATCTCGAAGATCCCCGAGTTCAAGGCCTGCGCCGCGCGGCTGCAGCCCGCGACCGCCGACGAGGCGCGCGAAGCGGCCGCCGCCTCGTCCCCGCGCCGCGCGCCCGCCCGGCCCACGGCCGGGGCCTGAGGAAGCACGCCATGCCCGTTCCCGGCGAACTCCACTTCTACCTCGACCCGGCGCGCTGCATCGGCTGCAACGCCTGCGTCCAGGCCTGTTCGGAGTGCGACACGCACAAGGGCGTGTCCATGATCCAGCTCGACTTCATCGATCGCTCGCGCTCGACCCAGACCGTGCCGGTCGTCTGCATGCACTGCGACCAGCCGACGTGCGCGGAGGTCTGCCCGGCGGACGCCATCAAGCGCACCGAGGACGGGGTCGTCCAGACCGCGCGCAAGCCGCGCTGCATCGCCTGCAACAACTGCGTGCTGGCCTGCCCGTTCGGGGTTCCCAAGATGTACGACGAGGCGAACCTGATGATGAAGTGCGACATGTGCTACGACCGCACCTCGCGCGGCCTCAAGCCCATGTGCGCTTCCGTTTGTCCGAGCCAGGCGCTGTTCTTCGGCACGCGCGAGGAGATCGAGGCGCTCCGCCCGGCGTCCCGGCCGCTCACCACCTTCCGATTCGGCGCACAGGTCGTGACGACGCGCGTGCGCATGCTGGTGCCGAAGAACCACGCCGAGCCGTTGCTCGCCATCACCGAGCCGCTCGAATCCACGGCCCCCGCCAGCCCGCCCGATCCGCTGCTGGCGAACCTCTACCAGGAGAGCGAACCGTGAGCCTGCGCGATCCCGACGAGCTGACGATCCCTCCCGACGGCCGGCCGGCGGCGGAGCAGCCGCAATGGCGGCGCGACTTTCCGATTGATGTTCCGCAGGATCACTACGTGGCCCGCCGCGAGTTCATCAAGTTCCTCACGCTGACGAGCTTCGCGTTCGTCGCCGGGCAGGCGTGGATTCTGGCCAGGAGCCTCACCGACGCCCGCGCGCGCTTCCCCGAGAAGCCGATCACGCGCCTCGACGCGCTGCCGATCGGCGGCTCGCTGCAGTTCGAGTATCCCGGGCCCGGCGAGCCGCGGCTGCTCGTGCGCCTCGCCGAAAGCCAGGTCGTCGCCTACGACCAGCGCTGCACGCACCTTTCCTGTCCGGTGCTGCCGCAGGTCGAGCAGGGCCGGTTCCACTGCCCGTGTCACAACGGCAACTTCGACCTCGCGACCGGCCGGCCGCTCTCGGGCCCGCCGCGCCGGCCGCTGCCGCGCGTGGACCTCGAAGTGCGCGACGGGGTCGTGTGGGCCGTGGGCGTCACGGAGCGCACGTCGTGAGCCGCCTGCGGCGCTTCTCGCGCGCCCAGCGCCTGCTGATCCTTTCGGGGATCGTCTCGATCGCCGCGCTCGTGGTGGCGCTGCAGCTGTGGCTGCTGACCGCGACCATGAACGCCTACCTCGGCGGCGACCGGCGAGTCGCGCTGCCCGCCGCGGCCGCAAGTCTCGGCTGCTTCCTGCTCAATCTCGGCCTGCTGCGCTACGTCTACCGGGTCGAGCGGTGATGACGACCGGCGATCTGCTGCCGGTTTCCGACGATTCCGCGCCTTCCGGACGGCTCGCCCGCGCGGTGGCCGGGCTCTTCCCCGGCTACTTCGCCCTCGTCATGGCCACGGGCATCGTCTCGATCGCCGGCGAGTTGCTCGGCTGGCGGGCGGTGGCCGTGGCGCTGCTCGCCGTCAACCTGCCCGTCTACGCGATCCTCGTGCTGATGACGCTCGCCCGCGCCGTGTTCCATCGCCGGCGGCTGCTCGCCGACCTCGCCGATCACGCGCGCGGCTCGGGCTTCTTCACGACCGTCGCCGGCACCTGCGTGCTCGGCAGCCAGTGCCTGATCGTCGGCGGCTGGCGCGGGCCGGCGCAGGTCCTGCTCGCCGCCGGGCTCGTGCTGTGGGCCGTGGTGATGTACTCGTTCTTCACCATCGTCATCGTCCGGCGGATCAAGCCCTCGCTGGAGCGCGGGATCAACGGCGCCTGGCTGATCGCGACGGTCGCGACGCAGTCGGTCGCGGTGCTCGCGATCACCCTGCGGACGCCGTTCGGCTGGCCTAAGGAGGAGGTGGCGTTCGGCGCGATCGTCTTCTTCCTCATCGGCTGCATGCTCTACCTCGCGATCATCACCCTGATCTTCTACCGCTTCACGTTCGTGTCGCTGTTGAGCGTCGCGCTCACGCCGACCTACTGGATCACGATGGGCGCGGTGGCGATCACGACCCTCACCGGCTCGGCGCTGCTGCTCGCCCGTGACGCCTCACCGCTGCTCGCGGAACTCCGGCCGTTCCTGCTCGGCTTCACGCTGTTCTTCTGGGCCGCGGGCACCTGGTGGGTGCCGCTGCTGATGATGCTTGGCATCTGGCGGCACGCCGTCCGGCGCTATCCGTTCGCCTACGATCCGCAGTACTGGGGAATGGTCTTCCCGCTCGGCATGTACGCCGCCGCGACCTGGCGCCTGGCGCAGGCGCTGCCCTTCGCGCCGCTCGAGGCGCTCGCCCGCGTCTTCCTGCCTCTCGCGCTCGCGCTCTGGGCGATCACCGCCATCGGGCTGGTCCGGCACCTTGTCCACGGCGGACACCACGGAGACGGTCCGCGGGCGCTCGACGCGGAGCCGGCCGCCCGTTAGGCGAACGGCAGGGCCGGCGGCGGCGTCCGGACGCCGTTGGTTTCGGAACTAGCGGCTGACGCCTCCGGCGAGCGCCTCCACCGCGGCTTCCATTTCGACCTCGGCCCGCAGGCTCGGGTGATCGCGATAGACGCTGGCATAGGCGAGTTTCCTTCCGCCCAGGCGGTAGGTGATCCCGCAGTCGTACTGGTCCACCTCGCCTTCGAACTCGACCGCGTCCCACTGTTCCGCGTGGCCGACGTAGACGAGCGAAAGGTCGTACTGCTCGGTCCAGAAGAAGGGCACCGCGGTGAAGCGTTCACGCCGCCCGAGGATGTTGAGCGCTGCCGTCCTGCCCTGCCGCTGCGCGACCGTCCAGTGCTCGACACGGATGCGCTGGCCGCTGAGCGGGTCGGGCCAGCGCGCGATGTCGCCCGCGGCGAAAATGCCGGGGACGCTGGTCTCGAGGAACTCGTTGACGAGCACGCCGCGCTCGATCGCGAGGCCCGCCCGCTCGGCCAGTTCGAGCGACGGGCGAACGCCGATGCCGACCACCACCAGGTCGGCGGCAAGCCGCTCGCCGTTCGTGAGCGTCACCGAGTCCGCCGCGATGGCGGCCGGCTTCGTGCCGAGATGGAAGCGGACGCCCTTCTTCTCGTGCAGGCGCTGGAAGCCCGCGCCCGCGCGCCCGCCGAGCACGCGCTCCATCGGCACCCGGCCCGGCGCGACGACATCCACCTCGGCGCCGCGCGTGCGCAGCGAGGCGGCCACCTCGAGGCCGATGAAGCTGGCGCCGATGACGACGACGCGCTTCGCGGCCGTTGCCCGCTCGAGCAGCGCGCGCCCGTCAGCGAAGCTGCGCAGGTAACGCACGTGGGGCAGGTCGGCGCCCGGAACCTCGAGCCGCACGACGTCCGCACCGGTGGCGAGCAGCAGCGAGCCGTACGCATGGCGCTCGCCGCTCTCGAGCCGCAGCGTGCGGCGGCCCGTGTCGAGCCCGGCGACGCGCGCCCCGAGCTTCAGCTCGACGCGCAGGTCCCGGTAGAAGGCCGGCGCACGCAGCACGACGGCCTCCGCCGTCGCGCCACCCGAGAGCAGGCCCTTCGACAGATTGGGCCGGTCGCAGGGCGGGTCGGCGTCGGCGCTCAGGATGGTGACCGGGCCGTCGTAGCCCTCGCGCCGCAGCGTCTCGGCGGCCGAAGCTCCGGCGGCGCCGCCGCCGACGATGACGACCGACTCGGGCGCATTCGTTCCGGCCGGCAGCGTGCGCCGCGGGGCAGCGGCCGGCAGCTTGCCGGTCACGTACACGCGGTCGCCGCGCCGCTCGACGCTCCAGCGCGCCACCGGATCGAGCGCCGGCGCGCGCACGGCTTCGCCCGTGCGCAGACTGAAGCAGGCGTGGTGCCACGGGCAGCGCACCGTGTCGCCGACGACGATCCCCTCGCCGAGCGGGCCGCCGTAGTGCGTGCACGAGGCGCCGATAGCGAACAGCTCGTCGCCGCGCCGGGCGATCAGCACCGGCTCGCCGTTCACGTGGCCCGCGATCATGCCGCCGTCGGCGAGATCCGCGAACGCGACCCCCTTCGCGAGGTCGGCTCCCTGCTCCGGTGCGCCGGACTGGCTCATGGCTTCCTCCCGTTGAGAACGAATGGCGCCGCCTTGCGCGGCTCTTGTTGTCTCGATGCCCGCGTGCGCGGCTCGGTGCGCGGTCATTGCGGGCCACCGCCGCCGCGACACCGCCGGTCGTCGCCGAGGCCGCGCCGGTCGGAGCACGCTTGACCCGTTCGCCGGATCAGGCAACATTCATGCGTCAACGAAGCACCGAACGCAATCGCATCGGCCGCCGAGGCGGTCCCGGGTGCCCCAGGGCCGCCGGGGACTTCCCCGCCGCCAGCACCCGCCGGAGTCCCCCTGAACACGCCAGCCCGCACGCAGGAAAAGTTCTCGATCTTCTGGTTCGCCGTGCTGGCGCTCGGCCAGTACGCGCTGCTGCTCGTGGCCTTCCGCTTCCTGCTGCCGGACGTGTGGGCGCGGCAGTTCGCCGCCGGCTGGGGCCCGCTCGCGCTGGCGTTCCTCGCCGGGCACCTGTTCCTGTGCTTCTTCGAGTGGGTGTTCCACCGCTACGTCCTGCACGCGGTGACCTCGACCCGTCTGCGGTGGTTCGCGAACGCGCACCGCAGCCACCACGGCCTGACCCCGATCAAGCTGCAGCCCGCGCCCGAGGGGCATGACCGCTACGTCCTGAACCGCTACCCGATCATCGAGGAGGAGCAGCACCTCGACTCGGCGTTCCCCTGGTACGCGATCCTGGGTTTCTGGGCGTTCTTCACGCCGCTGCTGCTGCTGATCCAGTTCCTGCTGCCGAAGGCTCCGGTCCTGATGGGCGGGTACGCGGCCATCACCTGGTCCATGTGCCTCTACGAGATCCTGCACGCCGTCGAGCACCGGCCCTACGAGTGGTGGAAGCAGGCGACCGAACACCCGCGCTTCGGCGCGTTGTGGCGGCGCATCTACGGCTTCCATCACATGCACCACGCCAACATCTCGTGCAACGAGGCGATCTCGGGCTTCTTCTCGCTGCCGATCGCCGACTGGGTGTTCGGCACCTACCATCAGCCCCGCGAACTGCTGCTCGAGGGCCGCGTGGCGACGGCGAAGGATTTCGCCGTTCCGCCGCCGCCGGGCTGGGTGCGCTGGCTGGACGCCTGGGCGCGCAAGCGCGAGTCGGAGATCCGCCGCCGCGATCCGTAGCAGCGCGCCGCGCCATGACGCGAGACGCCCGCGCGATCCCCCGCGCGGGCGTCTCGCTCTTCCTGGCGCCGGACCGGCGGGTCTATCCCTGAACCACCCAGAAGCCGTCGTCGAGGACCAGCGTGCGCACGTACCCGCCCCGGTCGCGATCGCGAATCTCGATCGTCTGGCGGTGCGAGGCCCGGTCCACATGATCGGTGTAGCTGTCGAGGTCCGGGAACTCCCGGTCGCAGTAAGGATCCCAGTAGTAGCAACCCGCCGGCGGCAGGTTGTCCACGCTGATCCCGTCCTCGTACCGGCTCACCACCGGCTGCCGCACGACGACCCTGCGGTAGCGGATCGGACAGTAATAGGGCAGCCCGATGCCGACACTGAAGTAGGCGCGCGGGCGTGGATGGCGGTAGTAGTAGGAGGTGCGGGGGTACCAGGCGCGCCCGCGGTAGTAGCGCGACGTGCCGCGCGGGTGTTGCCAGCCGTCAAACCCGCCGTGGTCGTGACCGCGGCCGCGCGACACCCAGTCGCGGTGCGTGCCGCCGCCGTTCCACACCCGGCCACCGTCGCCCTTCCAGCGAACATCGCCGCCACCCTGGCCCCGGGTTCCGCTCCAGCCCGGACCGCCGCCGCGCACGCGGCCGCCGTCGCCCTTCCAGCGCGCCTCGCCGCCGCCGGAGCGCTCTCCACCGCCGGCCTTCATGCGCCAGGCGCGACCCTCTCCCTGCGCCTGGACGCTGCCCGCGACGAGCACGAGCGCGGCCGCGAGCAGAGCACCGGCCAGCGCGATCGGCCCCACGAATCCCACTCTCATCGGTCCATTCACGACGCGTTCCTTTCGGCGCGCCGCACCGGGGAGTGGCCCGCGCGCCCGTGCGGAAAGGATGCACCGGCGCGGCCTGGGGAACCAAGCACGATTCTCGAAGGTTTGCAGCCGCGTGACCGCCGCCGGGGCCCGCGGCGTCAGGCCCCGAGGCGAAACGCCGCCTCGTAGATGACCGGAGGGCCGCCGGCGCGAAGCGCGCCGGCCGGGGGGCGGTTGTACTCCGTGAGCGGCACCGACGGGTGCGGCTCGAACCCGGCGGCCGCCATCTCGGTCACGAGCTGAGCCCCGGTCAGGAACACCTGCGGCGAGCCCGAGAACTGCGTGAACACGAACGACTCTCCCGGCACCGGCGGGGCTTCGGGCCCGAACGTGTTTCGCGAGAAGGTGAAGACGAACAGTCCGGCGCCCGGCGAGGCCGCGGCCGCCGCCTCGCGCACGGCGCGCCGGAACTCCTCCCCGTCGCGCGCGAGGTTCCAGATGCCGTGCGCGATCACGAGATCGAAGCTGCCGGCGCGCACGGGCAGGCGGTCCATCGTGGCGCAGGCAAGTCGTACGCGCGCGGCGACGCCGGCCGCACGGGCACGCCGCGCCGCGGCGTCGAGCATGGGCATGGAATCGTCGAGCCCGAAGACTTCCCATCCGGCTTCGGCGAGCGGGACCGCGTTGCGGGCCGCGCCGCAGCCCAGGTCGAGCGCACGGTGCGCTCCCGCGGCACGGAGCTCCCCGGCGAAGCGCATGAGCACGGCATTGGGCGGCGACTGCGCGAACCCGGCGACGGTTCCCGGCGCGCTCCACGGCGACTCGCGCATTCCTGCCTCCCCGCGCCCCGGCGCCGCGCGGGGCGTCAGGCCCGGCGCGCGCCTGGGATTTCGCCCGAGTCTTACCGCAGTTGGGGGCGAGCCACCAATGCCGGGCGGCGTGGAGCCCGCGAACGAGGCGGCCACCCGCGAGGGTGGCCGCCGTTCGTGAGACGTCCGTTTCCCCCGGGCGCACGGCCCATGACCGCGCGCCCGGACGCCCGTCTCACTTCATGCGCACGACCTTGCGGCTCAGCGCACGGCCCTCGGCTTCCAGCCGCACGATGTAGATGCCGGCGCTCACCGCCCGGCCGTCGTCGCCGGCGCCGTCCCATGCGATCCGGTGTTCGCCGGCGCCGAGGTCACCGCGCGACAGTACGCGCACGCGGCGCCCCATCACGTCGTGCACCGACAGCGATACGGGACCTGGCTTCGAGAGCGAGAACACCACCGAGGTCGAGGTCCGCATCGGATTCGGCCGCACGTCGGCGAGCAGGAGTTCGGCGGGACGGCGCCCGTCGGCCACGTCGAGGAACGTTCCCGGCGTGCGGAAATCCGTCTCGCGCCGGCCGCTGCGTTCGGGCGAGCGCCACGGCCCCGTCGGGTAGTAGATGTTGTTGGAAAGCGTGCGCATCCGCCACGCGTAGGGCACGCCGGCGGTGAGACCGCCCGCGCCCGCGATCATGCCCGCCAGACTGCCGTACGCGCCCGGAGCGCCGGTCGCGTACCAGCCCGTGAAGCCGGCCGTGGCTCCACCCGGCAGTCCGACCACTGGATCCACGCGATACTGCAGGCGCACCTTGGCGCGGCCCGCCGACGACCGGCCGGTCGAGAGCAGGTACACGCCGCCCGGATCGCTCATCGTCGAGGGCTGCATTTGGTGGGCAGGCGCGGTGAACCGGTAGGCGCGGCCGATCTGGAACGCGCCGCCATAACCGCAGCCGTAGTACGTGCGCGCAATGCCCTGGCGGTAGCCGGTGCCGTTGTAGCCCGGCAGGCCGAAGACGAGATCGCTCCAGCCGTCGCCGTTCACGTCGCCCGCGTTGGCGAGGGAATGGCCGAGGTTCGCGAACGTCGAGCCGCCGCTCGCGGTCCACACGGGGCTTGCGCCCGCGGGCAGCGGGCCGCGGTACACGTAGGCGCGGCCCTGATCCTGCGGGCCTCCCATGTCCTGGAACACGGCGCCGACCAGCACGTCGCTCAGCCCGTCGCCGTCCACGTCGCCGGCCGAGGAGACCGCGGAGCCGAACCCGCCGTTCGCCTCGCCGCCGAACTGCGACCACAGCAGGCCGCCAAGGCCGAATGGGCCGCCGGCGAAAACGCGAGCCACGCCTTCGCCCGGGAGCGTGTTCGTGGCGGACGGACCGCCGACGATGATGTCGCTGTAGCCGTCGCCGTTCACGTCGCCGGCCCCCGCGACGCTGGCGCCGAAGCGCCAGGACGCGAACGTGTTCATGAAGTAGGAGCCGCTGGGGCCGCCCGCCGAACCGTACGCGATGTGGACGCGTCCGGCGTCCGGGTAGGGATTGCCCAACCGATCCACCGAGTCGAAGTCCGGCTCGCCGATGACGACGTCGGCGTACCCGTCGCCGTTCACGTCGCCGGCGCCGGCGACGCTCTGGCCGAGGTGCGAGTTCACCTGCCCGCCCGCGCGCGACCACACCGGCGGCGTCACCACGCCGCCCGCGCCGCCCAGGTAGACGTAGGCGACGCCCTGGTCGCTGATCGGCGTGACAGGGTCCTCGGCGTTCGGCGCGCCCACGACGACGTCTGGATAACCGTCGTTGTTGACATCGCCCGCGGCCGCGACCGAGGCTCCGAAGTAGCCGCCGGGGGCCGGGGCAGTGAGCGTCTGGTTGGGGCCAGAGACCGAGGGCCCGCTCGAGCTGCCGAACCACACGCGCACGAGGCCGCTGTTGCCCGCCGCGGTGTGCGCGCTGGCGAGGATGTCGGCGTAGCCGTCGCCGTTGACGTCGGCGGTCGCGACCGAGAGGCCGGTCTGGTCGCCGTTGGCGCCGAAGTAGAACCAGTCGTAGGAAGCCGACAGCCCCGTCACGTGACCGTAGAACACCATCAGCAGGCCGTTGTTGTAGCTGCCGCCCGTGGTGAAGTCGTACCAGGTCGGGCAGCCGACGATGACGTCCTCGTAGCCGTCACCGTTCACGTCGCCGCCCGCCACCGACCAGCCGAGGTTCGGGTTGTCGATCGCGCTCTGCGTGACGGACCAGTTGGCGAACGTCGAGGGCGCCCCGCCGGCGCCGTAGTGGACGGACACGCGCCCTTCGAGGTTCTCGCCGTTCGTCCAGTAGGTGTCGCCGACGAGCACGTCGCTGAGCCCATCGCCGTTCACGTCGCCCGCGGTGCGCGCGGTCGCGTAGGTGCTGGGCCTGGCGAGGGTCTGCTGGATCAGCATCACGCTGCCCGCGCTCTGCAGCAGGTCCCAGCGCGAGGTCTCGCCGATCAGCAGATCGGGATGACTGTCGCCGTTCACGTCGCCGGCCGGATCGAGCGAAACACCGAACATCGCCCCTGGAACGCCGGAGCTGTCCCACCACAGGCGGTTCGCGGTCGCGGTGTCCACGCCCGCCGAAGTGCCGCGGAAGATCGAGGCCAGCCCGGAGTCGGTGCCGTAGTTGTCGTCGTAGGGCGAGCCCACCGCGACGTCGGCGTAGCCGTCGCCGTTCACGTCGCCGGCGGCCGCGACCGAGTTGCCGAACGTTCCGAAGAGGTGCTGGCCGGCGATCGTGGTGCCCGAGGAGATCGAGCCGACGTTGCTGAAGCCATTGATCAGCGGCAGGCCGCTGGCCGAGCCGTACACGATGTAGGCCTTGCCGACCACGCCGACGAACTGCAGATCCGCGCCAGGCGCGCCGGCGATGATGTCGTCGTAGCCGTCGGCGTTCACGTCACCCGCGCCGGCGACCGAGGTGCCGAGTCCCGCCCCCGAGCCCACCGAAAAGCAGCCCGGTCCGTACCAGTTGCTGCTCGCCGTGAGTCCGGTGGCCGAACCGTACATCACCTCGACCAGCCCGGCGCCGGTCGCGGGACCGCACGGGAACATCGAGCCGTAGTTGGGCATGCCGAAGATGACGTCGCCGTAGCCGTCGCCGTTCACGTCGCCCGCCGGCCCGCCGCTCATGCCGAGCGAGAGCGCCGGGAAGTGCGCGTTGAGCGTGTTGAAGCCGGACATGCTGAGGCCGGCGGCGCTGCCGAAGTAGAGCCGCAGGTTACCGTTGTTCGGCCAGAACATGGCCATGTCGGCAAAGCCGTCGCCGTTGACATCGCCGGCCGGGCAGATCGCCGCGTCCGCGGGCAGCGTCGTGACCGGAAAGCCCGGCTGGAGCGCGGGCCCCGACGCCGAGCCGAGGAACACGTAGAGCGCGGTGTTGAACGAGTTGACGTTTCCGGTCGCGGCGAAATCGCCGTAGCCATCGCCGTTGAGGTCGCCCAGCGGGTGCGCGTAGCTGCCGAGGTAGCGGCTCGCGACGTTCGATTCGTACGCCCAGCCGGGAGTCGTGCCCACGAGCGACGGCTGCGCGGGCGGCTTGAGGCCCGCGGCGAGCGCGCCCATGCGGGTCGCGGTGAGGTTCGCGCCCGACCCCTCGCCGCTCATGACCTCGGCCAGCCCGGGAAACGCCTGTGCGCTGCGGTCGGGTTCCCACAGCTTCGGCATCACGAGCTCGGTGGGCGGGGTTTCGGCGGAGAAGGCGGGCGCTGCGAGCGCGAGCGCCAGGGAAATGGCGCCGGCCACGCGGAGGGCCGCGCGCAGGGGGCGGGTGGTGTCGGTCGAGGAGATCATGGGGCCTCCCGGGGCGGGTGGGGCGGACAGGAGAACTCGCACGGCGAGTCGTCCGGCGGGTGCCGGACGTTTTCTGGAATGCCGCAAAGCGGTGGGCGTCACACGCGATCCAGCGGCGGTCACGAAAAGGGCCGCAGGCGGGCTGCCGGGCTCCGATCCCCCTGCTATCCTGCCGCCCGGCCGCTCCCCGCACCGCACGGTCCGCGCGGTTCCTGCTCCTTCATCCCGCCCCCCCCCGGAGATCCCGACCATGCCGCTCCAGCCCGGACAGCGGCTCGCCCACTACCAGGTGCTCGCCCCTCTGGGCGCGGGCGGCATGGGAGAGGTCTGGCGTGCGCGCGACACGAAGCTGGGCCGGGACGTGGCCATCAAGGTCCTGCCCGAGTCGGTCGCCGACCACCCCGAACGCCTTGCGCTTTTCGAGCGCGAGGCGCGCACGGTCGCCGCGCTCAGCCACCCGAACATCGTCGTCCTGCACTCGATCGAGGAGAGCGCCGGCGTGCGCTTCCTGACCATGGAGCTGATCGAGGGCGAGACGCTGGAGCCGCTCACGGCGCGCGGCGGCCTCGCGCTGATCCCGCTGCTCGAGCTGGCCCTGCCGCTCGCCGAGGCGCTCGCGGCCGCCCACGCGCGCGGCGTCGTGCACCGGGATCTCAAACCACGCAACGTGATGCTTTCGACGGAGGGCCGCGTCAAGGTCCTCGACTTCGGGCTCTCCCGCCCCGCCGGCGAAGCCAGCAGACCGTCCGACAGCAACTCCCCCACGCTCCAGGCCTTCACGCTGGTCGGCCAGGGCGCAGGCACGCTTCCCTACATGGCCCCCGAGCAGGTGCGCGGCGGCCCGGTGGACGCGCGCACCGACCAGTTCGCCTTCGGGATCGTTCTCTACCAGCTCGCGAGCGGCCGGCATCCGTTCGCGGCGGAGACGCTCGCCGACGTCAGCTCGGCGATCCTGCGCGACACCCCTCCGCCACTGCCCGGACTGCGGCCCGACCTGCCGGAAGCCTTCGCGCGCCTCGTCGAGCGCTGCCTCGCGAAGGACGCGGGGGCCCGCTTCCCCGATGCCACGGAGATCGTCCGCGAGCTGACGCGCCTGCGCGCGGCCGGCGCGGTGGTTCCGGCCACCGCCGGCGCCGCGGCCGGAACCGCCGCGGGCGCCTCGATCCGCTCGCTCGCCGTGCTGCCGCTCGACAACGTCTCGCGCGACCCCGCGCAGGAGTACTTCGCCGACGGCATGACCGAGGCCCTGATCTCCGATCTCGCCCGACTCGAGAGCCTGCGCGTCATCTCGCGGCGCAGCGCGATGAAGTACAAGGGCGTGCAGAAGTCCGTGACCGAGATCGCCGCCGAGCTCGACGTGGACGCGGTGATCGAAGGCTCGGCGCTGCTGGTGGGCGACCGCGTGCGCATCAACGTGCAGCTGGTCTCGGCGCGCGCCGACCGGACGCTGTGGAGCAGCCGCTACGACCGCAAGCTCGAGGACGTGCTCGACCTGCAGAGCGACGTGGCCGCGGCGGTCGCCCGTGAGATCACCCTGCGGGTGAGTCCGGGCGAGGCCGCGCGGCTCGCGCAGCGCCGGGAAGTCAACCCCGAGGCCCACCTCGAGTACCTCAAGGGCGCGCACGTGGCCGAGGCGACGTCTCCGCAGGCGATCGAGCTGGCCGTGCGCCACTTCGAGCGCGCGCTCGAGCTGGACGACGGCCACGCCCCCGCCTGGGCCGGACTGGCCGACTGCCACGCCACGCGCGCCTCGCGCGGCATGGCCCCGCCGGCCGCGGCCATGGGGCAGGCGCGCCGCGCGGCGGAGCGTGCGCTCGAGCTGGATCCAACCCTCGCCGCCGCGCACGTCGTGCTCGGTCAGGTGCGGCTTCGGGGTCAGGACATGGCCGGCGGGCTCGCGGAACTTCGGCGCGCCATCGAGCTGAACCCCGGGCTCGCGAACGCCTGGCAGGTCCTCGGCCGCGCCCACTACTGCCTGGAACAGCACCCGCAGGCGCAGGCGGCCATGCTCAAGGCGGTGAGCCTCGATCCGCTGTCCATGGTCCTGCACACCGCCGTGGGAGACGCCTATTACTACGGCCGCGAATTCCAGACCTCCGCGAACTGGTATCGCAAGGCCATCGAACTGGACCCGCGCTTCGACGGGGCCCACACGGACCTCGCGCGCACGCTCGAGGCGCTGGGGCGCTTCGACGAGGCGCACGAGCAGTACGAAGAGGGCCGGCGCCTCGCCGGCGGCGTCGCCGGGCCGAACTTCGGACTCGCGCATCTCGCGGTCAGCCGCGGCGACGCCGCCGAAGCACGACGCATGCTGGCGGAGCTGACCGCGGCCCGCGGCCGGCAGGTGGTCTCGGCATGGGGCATCGCCGTCCTGCACGCCTGCCTGGGCGACGTGGAGGACGCGTTTCGCTGGCTCGATACCGCGTTCGAGGAGGGCTCGACCGGGCTCGTCTTCCTGCGCGTCCATCCCCGGCTCGACGGCATTCGCCAGGATCCGCGCTTCCCCGCGCTGGTGAAGCGCATGGGGCTCGACGGAGGCTAGCCGCGCGGCGTCACCGGACGATCCGGGAGTTCGCGGCGGAAGGACGCACCCGAAGCCCGTTCGGCGGCATCGGCCCGGGCCCGGGTCCGCGCACCGGGCGCGTCCTACGCCCCGCGCTCGATCTCCGCGAGCAGGCCGCCCGCCGCTTCGCTGAGCGCCTCGCTCCACTCGTGCCCGCCCTCGAAGACCAGCCAGCGTGCGTCGGGGCGCGAGAGCCGGACGATGGCGAGGTCGCCTTCGAGCCGCGCGGGCGTGAACCAGCCGTCGCCATCGCCGGTCGCCACGAGGACTCGCGGCCACGGGCGCGGGGTGCCGGCGGCGAACTCGGGCGGCACATCCCCTCCCGAGACGATGATGGCCGCGCACTCCCGCCGGCCGAGCAGGCCGGCCCGATAGGCCATCGCGACGCCCTGCGAGAAGCCGGCGAAGACGATCGCGCGTGGAGGGCCGAACTCGCGCTCGAGCGCGTCGCACACGCCGTCCACCCAGGCGACGTTGTCGGCGATCGCCTGCTCGCGATCCTGCCGTGTCATCCAGTTGGCCACGACGGCGTCGGACCTGCCGGAGTAATAGCGATTGAGTCCCTGCACGGAGGCGACCAGCCAGCGACCCGAGCGCGGCACCCGCGCGAGCGATGGAAAGAACGCTTCGGCCGTCTGCCCCTGGCCGTGAAATCCCACCAGCCAGCACGCGCCGCCCGTCCCGGCGGGCGGACGCACGAAGTAGCGCCCGTGCACGGTGGCGGGCGCGAATCGCAGCAGCGGATCGTGGGAGTCGTCGGGCATGAACGCGCGCGATACTACCGCCGCGGCGTCGCGCCGGCACGTCGTGCGGTTTCCCCTCCGGACAACCCCGCGGGCCGCCGGGCGTGCGATGGGTGTAGGTTCGCGACGTCGCCGCACCCACCCCGCACCCCTTCGGGGGTCACCACGGAGGCTCCACATGGCTGCCAGGAAGAAGTCCGCCGTGAACCGGAACGCGAAGATGATCGCCCTGCTCAACGAGGATCTGGCGGGCGAGCTCAGCGCCATCATCCAGTACATGACCTACGCCGCGAAGACGACCGGCCCCTACCGGCCGCAGCTTTCGCAGTTCTTCCTCTCCGAGGTCCCGGGCGAGACCGCGCACGCCCAGTTCCTCGCGAACAAGATCGTCGCCCTCGGCGGCGAGCCGACCACCGTTCCGCGCCCGGTGCCGGTCGCGCACACCAACCACGACATGCTGGTGGCCGTGCTCGAGGCCGAGCGCCGCGCCCGCGCCGACTACACCAGGCGGGCGAAGCAGGCGGAGCAGTCCGGCGACAAGGGCCTGCAGGTGCACCTCGAGAACATCGTCGCCGACGAGGAAGGACACTTCGAGGACACCGAACGCATCCTGCGCGACTGGCCGCTCTGACCCCGTGTCCGCCGGGCCCGGCTTCAGCGGTGGTCGAGCGACAGCCTGAGCAGCACGGGCGGCCGTGAGTCCGCGCCCGTGCGCAGCCGGCCGTCCTCGCCCACGCGGTCCCAGCCGCTGTCGCCGATCAGGTAGAACTCGCGTCCGACCCGCGTGCCGTGGTTCGGCTCGCCCAGCCGCTCGCCGCCCTGCGCGAGCACGCGCCAGGCGGTGATGCGCGTGCCGGCCGAATCCAGCGACAGCTCGAGCACGCGTTTCGGGTTCGGGCCGTTCTGGATCGCGATCAGCCGATCGCCGTCGCGGTAGAGGCCGTCCACGCCGCCCGAGGAGAGCGAGTAGGGTCGCGGCAGCCACGTCACCCCGCCGCCCGCCAGCGACACCGCGGCGATCCCGCGGGCGTAATCGGCCACGTACAGGCGGGCGCCGTCCGCCGAGAGAACGCAGCCCTGGGGCGAGACGAACTCGCCCGCGGGCACGAGCGTCTCGAGCGTCCCGCCGCCCCGGCGCAGTCGGTAGAGCGCGCCGCCCAGCGATTCGCTCGCGTACACCGTGCCGTCGGGTCCGACCGCGAGGTCGCCGAGCACCTGGCGCGCGGCCGCGCGCGGCAGCTCGACGCGCCGCCGAAGCCGGCCGGTGCGCAGGTCGCAGGCGAACAGCGCCGTGCGTCCCGAGTCGGACGGACTGTACGCGTCGCACTCGGGCCCCGCGGCGGTCGTCGCCCACAGCAGGCCGTTCGCGGCGTCGAGCGCGAGTCCATAGACTCCCCACGTCATGCCCGCGCCGGGTTCGGTGAAGCCGGTGACACTGCCGGCGCGGTCCACCGCGAGGATCCGGCGGCGGTGGATCGAGCTGACGAGGAAGCGCCCGCGCGGCGCGTCCCACGCGACGTCCTCGGCGAGCAGCGAGGCGTCGCCGAGCGCGACGGCGGGCGACAGGTCCCCCACCGGCGCGGCGTTGGCCGCGAGGCGCGCGGCGATGGCGCGGAACGCGCTGTCCTGCCGCCAGGGCGCGAACAGCGTGTCGCGCCCGACGTCGCGCGTCAGGCCGGTCCGCGCGAACGCGTCCAGCCAGCGCAGCACGCCCTCGCGGTCGCCCGCGCGCGCCGCCAGCGTCGCCAGCGCCGACCTGGCGCCCGTGTGCCCGCCGGACAGCGAGTCCGTCGCGATCAGGTGCGCTCGCGCCAGCGCGTCATCGCCCGACGCGAGCGCCGCACGCGCCGCCCGCAGGTGCCACTGCCAGCTCAGCGTGTCGGACGTCTCCGCCGCGCGCGGCGCCGGGACGAGGGCGATCGTCGCGAGAACGACCGCGGCGGGCAGTGCGAGGAGCGCGGAAACTCTCATGCCCCGCACTCTCGCACGGCCCGGAGCCCCGGCGCACGCGCCGTGACGAGCGCGGCGCCGCGTGACGCGAGCGCGCCGGCGCCGGCCCGCGTGCCGCGCCGGACGATCGCCGCGAACGAATCGCCGCGCGGCCGGGGAGCTACTTCCGGTTGTAGGCCTCGCGCCGGTCGCGGCGCGACGCCGCGGTCCGCTCGAAGGTCGGCCGGAGCGCGCCCGCCGCCAGCGACGGACGGCCGAGGATGCGCGCCAGCGTCGCCTGCACGGTCGCGCCGTCGTCGTCGAAGTCGCCGTGGTGCTTCGCCCCCGCGCCGTTGCGCGAACCCTCGCCGACGGCGTTCGGCGACAGCACCCAGACGGCCGCGCCCTCGTCGGCCATCGAACTCGCGCCGTCCAGCCGCTGGAACCAGTTCCGTGTCTCGGGGTGTCGCGTGAGCCACCACTCCATGCCGAGGATCCCGACGCCAGCGGCGAACAGGTTCCGGCCCTTCGCGCCGACCGGGATCAGGGGATTACGCGCCGTCGCTTCGAACGCGTGCGAGACCAGGTAAAGCAGCGACTTGTTGTAGACGTGCGCGCAGTGGTCGTCCTGCTCGGCCTTGTCCGTCAGCGTGAAGAGCGCGAAGCGCCCGACCCCTCGCGCGTCCACGACCGGCTTGTAGCAGCGGGCGAACAGGTCGATCGTGCACGCGGGCGCCCACATCGTGACGCTCTCGATCGGCACGCCGAGCCCCGGCTCGGAGTCCGCGTGGGCGAGGCCCGAAGCGTCCGGCATGCCGGTCCAGTCCACCGCGCCGCGGGTCGCGAGCAGCCGCACGAGCGGCGCCATGAAGATGCTTCCGGCGCTGTGCCCGGCGACGTGCACCTCGACGCCCTGCGCGGCGAGCTGGCGCACGTATTCGGCCACCAGCCGCGCGCCTCCGTTCGCCTGCAGCGTCGCCGCGAGGCCGTTCTGCTTCATCTGGTCCCACTCGAGCTTGCCCGTCGCGGCGCGCGCGACGGGCTCGAGCGCGTCGTCGAGACGGTTGAGCAGGAAGTCGCGGGTCGCATCGAGGATGCCCTCCGGCTTTCGCCGGCGCTGCGCGTCCTCGAGCACGTTGCGGATCGTCGTCCAGTAATCCGTCTTCCACACGAACGCGAGCGGATAGACCTCGGCCTCGAGCAGCGCGCGGCGATAGTCCTGGATGCGGTGCAGCGCGCCGTCCTCGTCGCACAGCCCGCCGTGCGCGTAGAGCAGCAACCGGCGCTTCTTCCAGCCCTTCGTGATCCGGACGAAGTCGTCGCTGAAGAGCTGGTGCACCGCCTGCGCGTCCGACGCCATGATCCCGGAGTTCCGCAACCGCCCGTCGTTGCCGATGCTGACGACGTGCGGCCGCAGATCGGCGATCGCCAGCGGCGTCTTCACGCCGCCGCCCGCCAGGCTCGCCGCCGTCTCCAGCGCGGCCGGCGTGCGGGCGGCGAGGCCGACCGGCGCGCCGAGGCGCCCCACCCACACGTCCGTGCCGTTCTTGAGCCAATCGCCGTAGGTGACGTGGCCGAAGCCCCTCCGCCCCCAGCGCCCGCCCCACGAGTTCTGCAGCCAGAATCCGTCCCGGTCGTAGCCGACGATCGCGAACGCATGGCCGCCCTGGTTGCCCCGGTCGCGCCGCGGGTCCACGCGGCCATCGGACTTCACCGCCTCCCAGCCGGCGTGCACCCACGCCGTCGCGTAGAGAATGCCGACCTCGGCGAGCGCCGCGTGCAGGGCCACGAGGTCGCGGTGGTTGACGCGCGTGTAGCCGCCGAGCGGTCGTGCGAGCGCATCCCGGGCGCGCGCGTCGGTCAGGAGCGTGTCCGCGACGCCCGGATCCGCCGCCGGCCACGCCGACAGCGAGCAGACGCCGTGCTTGAACCAGCCCTTCATCGCCCCGCGCGCGCTCGAGCCGTCGTCGTCCTCGCCCGCCCACTCGTCGTAGCGGCGCGCCATGCGGTAGAGCATGTGCGGGCTGACCTCGATGCGGTCGAAGTCCCGCTCGCGCCGCCGCCCGGCGGCGTCGCCGCTGGGCGCGCGCGTGCGCAGCAGGTAGTGCACGACGGTCGCGAGGGCGAAGCCGGTGCACGCGCCCTCGCGGCCCTGATCGAGCACCGGCAGGCCGAGACGCAGGAAGTCCTCGAGCGGGCGCTCGCGCGGCACCTCGACGAGCGAGGCCTGGTACATGCGGTCGCGAAAGTCCACCGTGTCGGGCCGAGCGGCGAGCAGGTACCGCCCGCGCGCGCGCTTCACCGACTTCGCGACGCGGAGGGCCGGGGCCGACGGGCGCTGCCAGCGCGCGAAGTCGTCGGGAACCGAGACGGACAACGTGCGTGCGCGCGTGCGCGCGCTCCTGCGGGTCGGACTCATGCGCTGCCTCCGGATGAGCGTTCGGCGGGGCGGGTCGCCATCGGGAACCCGGGCATCCGGCTCACCTCGCGAACACGCTGCGCGCCACGAACCAGACGTTGGCCGGTCGCTCGGCGAGCCGGCGCATGTACCACGGGAACCAGGCCTCGCCGTAGCTGATCAGCACGCGCACGCGATGCCCCGAGCCCGCGAGCCGCGCCTGCAGCTCGCGGCGGATGCCGTAGAGCATCTCGAACTCGTAGCGCTCCTTCGCCACGCCGGCCTCCGCGGCATGCGCGCGCAGGTGCTCGATGATGCGCTCGTCGTGGGTGCCGAACGCCGGGAACACCCCGGCGGCGAGCGCCTCGCCTGCGAGCAGGCGCCCGGCGAGCCGCACGTAGTTCGCGTCCACCTCGCTCCGGGTGCGGAACGCGATGCGCTCCGGCTCGTCGTAGGCGCCCTTGACCAGCCGGATCGCGGCGCCCGCGGCGATCAGCGCCTCCAGATCGTCGGCGGTCCGCCGCAGGTAGGCCTGCACCGCGATGCCGAGGTTGGCGCGCTCGGCGCGGGCGCTCCGGTAGAGATCGAGCGTCGCCTGTGTGTAGGCGGAGCCCTCCATGTCCACCCAGACCGTCCGGCCCTGCGCGGCGGCGGCGGCGGCGATGCGCACGAGGTTCGCGCGGGCCGTCGCGGGCGACAGGTCGAGCCCGAGCTGCGTGAGCTTGACCGACATCTCGGCGTTCACCCCGGCCGCGCGCACGCGCTCGTGCGCCTCGACGTAGTGGTCGCCGACCGCCCGCGCGTCCGCCTCGCTCTCGAGGTTCTCGCCGAGGCGCGTCAGGATGGTCGGCATCCCGGCGCGTTCGAGCTCGCGCGTGGCCGTGAGCGCGTCGTCGAGCCGCTCGCCGGGCATGAACCGCCGCGTCGCCCGCCGCACGACCCGGGAGCGCATCGCGCGCTCGCTCAGCCAGCGCGACCGCGAAGCCGACAGCAGTACCTTGCGCATCAGCGGCATGGGGCCCCCGAGGAGTCGGCGGACTGTAGCCCGGTCCGAACGCGCATCGCCAGCGGTGATCGCCGCGGCCGCGCCGCGGCTCCGCGGTCCAGATTCCCGTTGCCCGCCTGCGCCCGTTCCGCCAATGATGGCGGCCCGACCCCGAACGAAAGGAACGTCATGCGCGCTTCGGCCCCGCTCGTGCTCTCCGCCCTCCTGCTCCTTCCCGCCGTGGCGCCCGCCCAGGGCATGGGCGGGCACGACCACGATCCTGGCGCGGCGACCGACCCGGCCGTGGCGGCGCCGGCACGCGATCCGAACCTGCCGGCCGGCGAAGCGGCGGCGAAGGACGAGCTCGAGCATTCGCCGCGGCACGGCGAGTACCAGGACGTGAAGCTGCCGGACGGCTCGGCGCTGAACACCTGGATCTCGTATCCCGAGCGCTCCGACAAGGCGCCGGTCGTGGTGATCATTCACGAGATCTTCGGGCTCACGGACTGGATTCGCGCGCTCGCCGACCAGCTCGCGCGCAGCGGATTCATCGCGGTGGCCCCCGATCTGCTCTCCGGCCTCGGGCCCGGCGGCGGCGGCACCTCGTCGTTTCCGGGCCGCGACAGCGTCGTCGCCGCGATCCGCCGCCTGAAGCCCGCGACGGCCGCGGAGCGCCTCGACGCCGTGCGCGCCTGGGCGAAGTCGCTTCCGGCCGCGAACGGGCGCAGCGCGGCGGTCGGCTTTTGCTGGGGCGGCTCGACGTGCTTCGCCTACGCCGCGAGCCGGCCGGACCTCGATGCGGCGGTCGTCTTCTACGGCTCCGCTCCCGACAGCGCGAGCCTGCTGAAGCTGCGCGTTCCGGTGCTCGGGCTTTACGGCGGCGACGACGCCCGCGTCAACGCGACCATCGAGCCGGCCCGCCGCGTGCTCGCCGGCGCGAAGCTCAGGCTGTACCAGCACCGGGAGTTCGCGGGCGCGGGCCACGGTTTCCTGCGCCAGCAGGACGGCCGCGACGGAGCCAACCTGCGCGCGACGCAGGAGGCGTGGCCGCTGGCGCTCTCGTTCCTGCGGGCCGGCTTCAACGCGAAGCCGCGCCGCTGAAGCGCGGGGTCCCTGCCGGCCCGGGGGTTACTCGCCCTCGTCGCGCCCGGGAAGCAGCGTGCGGCCGGTGAGGGCGTAGTAGGCGACCAGGGCTCCCAGCGCCAGCGCGGCGTAGCCGAGCCACTGCAGAACTCCCGCGCGGTCGATGTTGTCCGCGCCCCACAGCAGCAGGGCGATCGCCACCACCGTCGCGGCGGCGCGGCGGGTCAGCGTGCGCACGTCGGCACGTCCGCGGGCCGGCTCGCGCGACGCCGCGGGGGAACCCGGGAGTGGCTCACGCCACGACGCTCCGCAGCTTCCATTCGCCGGTCGCGTCGTCGAGCTGATAATCGTCGAGATGTCGGCGGCCCTGCCGGGCGACGAACCGGACGCCTTCGAGCAGGGTCTGGAACTCCTGCTCGCGCGTGACCGGCGAGAAGCTCACCCTCACCCAGCCGGGCTTGAGGCCGCAGTGACCGTGCTCCAGCTCGCGGCGGATGCCCCGCGAGACCTGGTCGTCGATCCCCAGCAGGTCGTGCCCGTAGGGGCCCGCGCACATGCAGCCGCCGCGCACCTGCAGCCCGAAGTAGTCGTTGAGCAGCGCGACGGCGAAGTTGTGATGGAGCCCGTGGAAGATGAGCGAGACGATGCCGAGCCGCTCGACGGTGAGGTCGCCGAGAATCTCGATCGAGGGGTGATCCGAGAACTCGGCGAGAAAGCGCCGCAGCCATTCGTGCTCGGTCCGCCGTGCGCGCGCTTCGCCGATCGAGGCCTTGAGGTCGAAGGCCAGCCCCGCCTGGATGGTGCCGACGATGGACGGGGTGCCACCCGTCTCCCGGTGCGAAGCGTCGCTCAGGTAGACGTGCTCGTCGGGCGCGGTGTAGAGCACCGTGCCGCCGCCCGGCTCGACCGGCACGCGGTTCGAGAACAGCCGGCGGTTCGCGACCAGCAGCCCCGGCGAGCGCGGTCCTCCGAGAAACTTGTGCACCGACAGGAACACCGCGTCGAGCGAAGCCTCGGGGTCCGGCCGCCCGTCCGCTCCGGCGGGGTGCAGGTCCATGTCCACGTACGGCCCGGCCGCCGCGAAGTCGAAGAACGCCCACGCGCCGTGCCGGTGCAGCACGCGCGCGAGCGCGTGCACGTCGTTGCGGATGCCGGTCACGTTCGAAGCCGCGGAGAACGTCCCGATCTTGACCGCGCGGCCGGCGTAGCCCGAGAGCAGCGCGTCGAGGTGCTCGGGCGAGACGCGCCCGTGCGCGTCGAACGGCACGTACACGGTCTCGGCGATGGTCTCCCGCCAGCTGATGTCGTTGCTGTGGTGCTCCATGCGGCTGCGGAAGACGACCGGCCGCTCGCTCGCCGGGATCGCGGCCGAAAGATGCCAGCGGTCCTCGAGCTGGCTCGGCAGGCGCAGGCCCATCACCTGGATCAGTCGGTTCACCGCCCCGGTCGAGCCCGAGCCGACCGGCAGCACGACGTCGTCGGGCCCGGCGTTCAGGTACGCGCCGATGCGGCGCAGCGAGCGCTCGTAGAGCCGGGTCATCAGCCGGCCGGTCGCGCTCGTCTCGGTGTGCGTGTTCGCCATGTAGGGCAGCACGCCGAGGTTGAGCGCGTCCTCGACCTCGCGGTGAAAGCGGCCCGAAGCCGTGTAGTCGAAGTAGGCGAGCGGCTGGCTTCCCCGCGGGGTCTCGATGCGCGCGTCGTGCCCGAGCACGCCGTCGCGAACGCGTGCGAGAAACGATTCCTCGCCGGCCGCGCCGGCGGCCTCGAAGGGCCGCAGGGGGACTTCGCCCGACAGCGAAACGAGCGGTTCGGGAGCGGCGGTGCTCATGAACGGAATCCTCCGGGGCGGGAGCGCAGGCGGTCATGCTAAGTCATGAACCGCCCCTCCGCGAGCGCGGCGCAGGCGCCCGACCCGGGACCTGGCCGCCGCGGGCGGAACGTGCGGGCTTCAGCTGCCGAGGTTGAACACGCTGAGCGTCCAGAAGACTCCGCGTCGCGGGTCCTCGACCGTGATGTCGTGCGGGTCGGCGATGATCTCGTCCTCGAGGAAGCCCTCGAGCTGGAGCGAGAGCGCCGGCAGGCGGATGAGCGCCCGCTCGCCGCTGAAACGCACCTGGCAGTCGTAGGCGCCGAAGGTCGTGTTGACGACACGTCCCTCGAACCATCGGCCGTCCACGCGACGGCCCTTGTAGCTCGCCGCCTGGGGCGCGGTCGCGAACGTCGCCCCCGAGAGCAACAGCACCGGGATCAGCCACCTGCGCATGAACCGCCTCCCTCTTCGCGCGCCCGGCTCCCGCCTTCGCGGGCGAAGTCTATCGCAGGCGCGGGACGCCCGGCCAGAGTTGCGGGCGCCGCCGGACGACTCCTGCCGCGGCGTGGTGCGTTCGGCTCAGGCCCCGGAGTCCCCGCCGGCCGGGTCCGCCCCGGGCTCGTCGCCGGCGAGCCCGCCCGCCTCGGCGAGGCGCAGCGCCGCCCTGCGCCGGCGGCGGAAGAACTCGCGCAGCAGCTCGCCGCATTCCCCCGCCAGCACGCCCGCCGTCAGCTCGGCCCGGTGGTTGAGCCGTCGCTCGCCGAGCACGTCGAGCACCGAGCCGCACGCGCCGGCCTTGGGGTCGGCCGCGCCGTACACGACGCGCCCGAGCCGCGCGAGCACGATCGCGCCGGCGCACATCGAGCACGGCTCGAGCGTCACGTAGAGCGTGCAGTCGCTCAGGCGCCAGCCGCCGAGCGCGTTCGACGCCGCGCCGATGGCGAGGATCTCGGCGTGCGCGGTCGCGTCCTTCAGCGATTCGACCTGGTTGTGGCCGCGGCCGACGATCAACCCGTCGTGCACGATCACGCAGCCCACCGGCACCTCGTTCTTGCGCAGCGATTCGCCCGCCTCGCGCAGCGCCGCGCGAATCCCGGCTTCGTCGTCGGGAACGATCACGCGTTCAGTTCGCGGGCGTGGCGGCCGCCGGCTTCGCCGGGAAGTTCGGAACCCAGCGGGCGAGCAGTTTGCCGAGCGTCTCGGAGAAGCTGGGCGCGCCACCCTGCGTGGTGATGGGCCGGTTGTTGAGCCCGCTGGCGTCGATCCCGACCGGATTCGTGTTCGGGTCGTGGTAAAGACCCTCGGCCGTCTCCGATCCGCTGGCCGTCCACAGCAGCCGGCCGCTCGAATCCACCAGGGCCGCGGTCAGGGCGACGGTCGTGGTGGGTTTGCCCGCCTGGTTGTACTCCATCTCGAGCTTCTCGTAGCGATCCACGCGGACCGTCAGCAGCGCGTTCGCGAACATCATGCGCGCGTAGCCCGGCGCTTCGAGCGAGTCGAGCCGCGGCTCCTCGAGCAACCGATGGTTGAACGCCTCGAGCAGGGAGTCGCCGCCCGCCTTGAACATCCGGTCGCGCGTCACCAGCGCCGACACCCAGCGGTAGCCGGTGCCGCGCAGCGCCCGGCCGATCGCGAGTTCGGCGTTCTTGCGGGCCTCGGTGTTGTTGTCGTAGGTGGCCACCGGCAGCATCGCGATCGTGCGCGGCTCGTGGACCGCGAACTCGGGCGAGGTCCAGAACAGGTCCACCTTCTTGCCGCCCTTCTGGGCCGCGGCGGGCGCCGCGAGCGCCGCGGCGAGGAGCAGCAGGCAGGTCAGCACACGGATCATGTCGTCACCTCGGCGCGGGGAGCGCGTGGATCCACACCGCGCCCGGCGGCGCGGGGAGAGACATGGCGGGCCCAGGAGGATTTGAACCCCCAACCTTCTGATCCGTAGTCAGACGCTCTATCCAATTGAGCTATGGGCCCGCCTCGACCGTGAGGCGGCGGCGAACCTCGGACGGCTCGCGTGTGGCGGAGAGGAGAGGATTCGAACCTCCGGGTCAGTTTTACCCGACCAACCGCTTAGCAGGCGGCTGCCTTCAGCCACTCGGCCACCTCTCCATGTCGTTGCTGGCGGAGGGAGTAGGATTCGAACCCACGGAGCTTTCGCTCAGCGGTTTTCAAGACCGCCGCCTTAAACCACTCGGCCATCCCTCCGCGAGTTCGGCCTCCCACCACCGGCGGCGACGGAATCTAGCCGTTCGACGCCCGGCAGGCAAGCCACGCGGGGCATGGTGGGACGTTCGGAGCTCGGGCGGCGCCACGCCGGAGGGGGCAACGCGCTCGCGGCGCGCGGACGTCAGAACATCGTCGTCTGATCCAGCCTCCCGAGCGCGCGGGCGCGGTTCTCGAACCAGCGGAACAACCATCCGGCCACCACCGCGAAGCCGGCGGTGACGAGCGCGAATCCGCCGAGGAGCTGCGCGTCGGACAGGCCCGCGAGCGTCGTGCTCGCGGTCGTGCCGAGCAGGAAGCGGCGGATCGCCTCGTACCACCAGGTCCAGGGCAGCAGCAGCGAGAGTGCGCGCAGCGGCGGCGGCAGCAGGTCCACGGGAAAGATCACCCCGCACAGCAGGTAGAGCGCGAGCGTCACTCCGTCGAGCACGACGATCGCCGCGCGCGTCAGCACGAGGCAGGCGCCCGCGAGCAGCATCGCCCCGCAAAGCGTCGCGAACAGCCCGAGCGCGAGGGCGAGCGCGAGCGGCAGCGGCTGCACGGCGCTCCAGTCCCAGCGCACGCCCAGGGCCCACCATCCCAGCGCGAGCGAGAGCAGCACGCTGATCGTGCCGCGCCCGAACTTGATCGCCGAGCGGCCGAGCAGGAACGTCGGCATACCCATCGGCGAGGCGTACACGTACTTCAGGGTTTCGTACTCCTCCCGCTCGGAGAAGACGACCCAGCCGAGATCCACGACCACGGTGTTGACGTACGAGTGGAAGGCGTTCGCGACGAAGAACCCGGCGAACGCCGCCGAATGCAGCGCCTGCCCGCTCACCGCCCAGTACATGGCGACGAGGATGAGCGAGACCGCGAGCGGCCGGGCGACGACGTAGATGACGAACAGCGCCGGGTCGGCCCAGTTCGAGTCCACCTGCCAGCCGAGCCAGGCGGCGACGCGCACCCGCGCGAGCGCCGCGCTCACTGCCACCTCAGGGTCAGCCGGCCCTCGCGCTTGGCGAGCCGCTCCAGCCAGCCGAGCGCGAAGCGCGCGGCGAACAGGAACACCACCGTGAAGCCCGCGAGCGCCGCCAGTTCGGCGTGCACGGGCAGCAGGCCGTGCGCCTGTTCGCCGAGCAGCACCTGTCGAAGCGCGTCCACGCCCAGCGTCAGCGGCAGCACGCCCGCGGCGACGGCCCCCAGTGCGCCCAGCGTGCGGATCGGGAAATAGAGCCCGGAGAGGAAGTACACCGGCTCCATGAGCGCGTTGCAGGTGTGCCACGCCTCGCGTCCGTAGAGCAGGAACAGGCTCGCGAGCGTCATGCCGAGCGCGTAGAGGGCCGTCATCGTCAGCAGGAAGACCGCCGTGAAGAGCCAGGGCGAGAACGGCTCGAGGCGCACCTGGAAGACCCACAGGCCGAGCGCGACGCCCACGCCCGAGCGCAGGATCGTCGCCGCGAGCCCGCCCGCGGCCATGCCGGTCAGGATCGCCATGCGCGAGCAGGGCGCGGCGAAGTAGAGCTGGAGCTGGCCCTGCTGCTTCTCCCAGTAGAGCTGCGCGCCCATTCCCCACAGCACGTTGATCCAGAAGGTCGAGAGCACGCCGCCGATCACCGCGAGCGCCTCGTAGCTCTTCGGCGCGCCGAGCGCCCGGTACAGAAGCACGAACGCGCACATGCCCAGGTTGGGCAGCACCGCGTCCGAGATGATCCAGTCGAGCTGGCGGAACGAGCCCACGACCCGCACCCAGGCGCGCGCGTACGCGGCGCGCGCGTCGAGCGCAAGGGCTTCGAGAAACGCGCTCACGCCGGCGCCCCGGCGTCGTCGAGGCCGCGCCCGACGATGCGGAGGAACGCGTCCTCCAGGCTCGTCTCGCGCGTCGAGACGCCCTGCACCGCCCAGCCGCGCTCCTCCAGCGCGCGCAGCACGTCGCCGAGCACGCCGCCTTCGGGGAGCGTCAGCTTGAGCGACAGCGTGCCGCGCTCCGGATGAGGCGCGCCCCAGGCGAGCGGGATGCCGAGCACCTCGCCCGCCGGCGGCGTCCCGGGCACGCGCGCCAGCACCTCGAGCTCGACGTGCTGACCGCCCTGCACCGAGCGCCGCAGCGTCGCCGGCGTGTCGCAGGCGAGCACGCGGCCGCGGTCGATGATCGCGATGCGGTCGCACATCTGATCCGCCTCGGCCATGTAGTGCGTGGTCAGCAGCACCGTGCGACCCTCGCGCTCGCGCACCCACTGGAGCACGAACTCGCGCAGCACGCGCGCGGCGTTCACGTCCATGCCGAGCGTCGGCTCGTCGAGGAACAGGATTTCCGGGTCCGAGACGAACCCGCGCGCGAAGTTCATGCGCTGCCGCTGGCCGGTGGACAGGCGATTGATGCGCGTGCCCGCCTGACCGGTCAGCCCCACGACCCCGATCAGTTCCTCGATGCGCGGACGCGCGAGCGACCCGGGCACACCGTAGAATTGCGAGAACATCCACAGGCACTCGCGCACCGTGAGGATGCCGTAGCCCGAGTTCTCGCCGCCCGAGACGAGACCGATGCGGCGCCGCACCTGGTTCGGCTCGCGAACCACGTCGAAGCCGGCGACCCGCGCCTCGCCGGCGGTCGGAAAGAGCAGCGTGTTGAAGATCTTGATGGCCGTGGTCTTGCCCGCGCCGTTCGGTCCGAGGAGTCCGAAGACCTCGCCGCGCTCGATGCGCAGGTCAATGCCGGCGAGCGCGGTCACCGCCGGCGCCCCCCGCGAGGTGCGAAAGTCGCGGCGCAGACCGCAGGCTTCGACGGCGGGGGCGGAATCGGACGCTGGCGCGGACATGGCCGGCGGACCCTAGCAGCGCGCTCGCGGCCGCACCAAGACGCGCGGGGCGGCCCGCGCGGGGCCCTACGCGCCGCGCGGACGGCGGGCGATCAGCACCAGACGGTCGCCGAGCACGTTGAACGCGCGCGTCAGGGGCACGTTGACGGCGTCGAGCGCCGCCATCGCCGCGCGCTGCACGAGGCTCTTGCGGCCGTGGGCGCGGCCGGGCGGGATCTTCGCCTGCTCCAGGGCCACGACCTCGAGCCCCTCGCGCGCGAGCAGTGCGGCCAGCGGCCGGGGCGTGAACTCCCACAGGTGATAGGGCGGCTCGCGCAGGACGATCGGCCGGCCGATCGCGCCGCAGGCGGCGAGCGCGAGCGAGCGCGCGAGCGAGTGGGTCGTGGCCGGCCCGCGCAGGAAGAAGTGCCCGCCCGGCGCGAGCACGCGCGCCACCTCGCGGACGACCTCGCGGCAGTCGGGAACGTGCTCGAGCACGTCGCCCATGTAGACGAGGTCGAACGACGACGCGGGCAGCGCCGCGTCGGCCAGCGTCCCCTGCCGCACGTCGAGTCCGAGCCCGCGCGCGTGCGCGACCGCGTCCGCCGAAAGCTCCACGCCGGTCGCGCGCCAGCCGCGCTCGGCCGCGTGCTTGAGCAGCCAGCCCGAGGCGCAGCCCACCTCGAGCAGCCGGCCCGCTCCGCGATACGGTTCGAAGCGCGCCAGCAGCCCTTCGTTCTCGGCGCGGAACGACGCCTCGTCGAACGAGTGCGCCGCGCTGCGGCCGCAGCGGAAGTCGGTCTGGAAGTAGTCCGCCGAGTAGAGCGCGGCGAGCGAGTCGCCCTCGGGCTGGACGCGCAGGAAGCGCATTCCACATGCGGGGCACTCGGCCGCGGGAAACTCGACGCCCTCCCAGCGGTAGGTCATCGCCAGCGGCCACAGATCCCCCTCGTGGCCGCAGGCAAGGCAGCGCGCGAGCGTGCGCGTCTTCAAGCGGCCGGCGCTCCCGCGCGCCCCGTCGTCGGCGCGGCCCCGGCTCCGGCGACGCCGTGGAGGATCTCGGCGCCTCCCAGGCAGCGCTCGCCGTCGTAGAACACCGCCAGCTGCCCGGGCGTCACCGCCGCCTGCGGCGCGTCGAAGCGCACGAGCACGCCGTCGCCGCGGGCGTGCAGCGTCGCCATCGCGCCAGCATGACTGTAGCGGATGCGAACCAGCGCGCGCGCGCCGTCGGCGGGCGGCGCCGGCAGCAGCCAGTGGACGCGTCCGGTCACGAGTCCGGCCGCGTCGAGCTGCGCGCGCGGGCCGACCGTCACCGTGTTCGCCGCCGGATCGAGCGCGAGCACGTAGAGCGGCTCCGCCGCGCTCAGGCCGAGCCCCCTGCGCTGGCCGACGGTGTAGTGGATCAGGCCGCGATGCGTGCCGACGCGCGCGCCGGTCGCATCGAGGAACGCGCCAGGCCGCGTGCCGCGCGTCTCACCCATCGCGCGCTCGAGGTAGCCCGCGTAGTCGCCGTCGGGTACGAAGCACAGGTCCTGGCTCTCGACCTTGTCCCAGACGGAAAGTCCCAGGCGCTGCGCGTGCGCGCGCACCTCGGACTTCTCGAGCGGTCCGAGCGGCAGGCGCACGCGCGCGAGGGCGGCGTACGGCACCAGCGCCAGCGCGTAGGTCTGGTCCTTGGCGCGATCCGCGGCGCGGTAGAGCCCGAACTCCCCCGGCGCCGCCTCGCGCACCTGCGCGTAGTGGCCGGTCGCCAGCACGTCGGCGCCGGTCAGCTCCATGCGGGTCACGAGGTCGCCGAACTTGAGGTGCTGGTTGCAGAGCGCGCACGGATACGGCGTGCGACCGCTCGCGTAGCCGTCCGCGAAGGGCTGCAGCACGCGGTGCCGGAACACCTCCTCGGCGTCGATCACGTGGTGCGGGAAGCCCATCGCCATGGCGGTGCGGCGCGCGTCGTCGAGCGCGTCGAGCGTGCAGCAGGCCCGCGGGCTGGCGGGCGTGCTGCCGTAGCAGGCGAGCCGCAGCGTCACGCCGGTCACTTCGTGGCCCTGCTCGGCGAGCAGCGCCGCGGCGACGGCCGAGTCCACGCCGCCGCTCATCGCCGCGAGCACGCGCAGCTTCGTCACGCGGAAGTCCCCGCCGGCGCGGCCGCCCGGGCGGCGCGCACCGCGTCGGCGACGAGCGGAACCGCCGCCTGCACGTCGGCCTCGCGGGTCGTGCGCCCGAGCGAGAAGCGGATCGTGCACACGGCGAGCTCGCGCGGCACACCCATCGCCGTCAGCACCGGCGAAGGCTCGACGCCGCCGCTCGCGCAGGCGGCGCCGGCCGAGGCGGCGATGCCGCGCGCATCGAGCGCGAGCAGCATGTGGTCGCTGCGCGCCCCGGGAACCGAGACGCCGAGCGTGTTCGGCAGGCGCGGCGCGCGCGCGCCGTGCACGACCGCGTCCGGCACGGCCGCGAGCAGCGCCCGCTCAAAGCGCTCGCGCAGCGCTCCCACGCGCGCCGTCTCGACCGCGAGTTCGGCGCCGGCGAGTTCGGCGGCCAGCCCGAGGCCGACGATGCCGGGCACGTTCTCGGTGCCGCCGCGCCGGCCGCGCTCGTGCCCGCTGCCGCGAAAGAGCGGCGAAAGCGGCGCGCCGCGCCGGGCGATCAGCGCCGCGGCGCCCTTGGGTCCGCCGAACTTGTGGGCCGAGAGCACCAGGTAGTCCACGCCCAGCGCGGAGCAGTCCACCACCGCCTTGCCCGCACCCTGCACCGCGTCGCAATGGACCAGCATGCCGCGCGCCTTCGCGCGCGCGACGATCTCGGCGACGGGCTGGATCACACCGGTCTCGTTGTTGGCGAACATCAGCGAGACGATCGTCGTGTCGGCGGGCAGCGCGTCCACCGCCCCCGGCACGGTGAGGCCGTCGCCGTCGCACGGAAGCGTTTCGTGCTGCCAGCCCATCTCGGCGAGCACGTCCACCGCGCCGTGCACGGCGTGATGCTCGATCGCCGCGTAGGCGACGCGCAGCCCGGCGTCACGCCGCGCCCAGGCCCCGCCCATCACCGCCAGGTGGTCGCCCTCGGTGCCGCCCGAGACGAACACGACCTCGTCGGCCCGCGCGTTCACCAGCCGCGCGACCTGCTCGCGCGCGCGTTCGACCGCCGCGCGCACGCGCTGGCCCTCGCGGTGCGCGCTCGAGGGGTTGGCGCCCAGATCGCGCAGCGCCGCGTGCATCGCGTCGGCGACCTCGGGCCGCACCGGCGTCGAGGCGTTGTGGTCGAGGTAGATCATCGTGGCCTCCCGGAACGGAGGGTGGATCGTGCGGGCGGGAACGAAACCGCGGCGCACCGGCCGGTGCGCCGCGGCGGAAGGCTCGCGGGATGCGTCCGGTGGGCGGGCGGCTCAGTGGCCTTGCAGGAACTTCTCCAGCACGTCAATGGATTCCTTCGCGCTCACGGCCTCGGGCGAGGTCGGCGCCAGCTCGACGACCTTGCGCCACTGCCGGATCGCGTCGCGGTAGAGCCCTGCGTCGGCGAACGAGACGCCGAGCGTGAAGTAGGCGCAGTAGGCGTTCGGCTTGCGCCGGATGAGTTCGCGCAGCAGTCCCATGGCCTCGTCGAACTTGCCCTGCGCGTACTTGGAGCTGGCCATGCGGCACATCGCCACCGAGTCGTCGGGCGCGACCTGGAGCGCCTTGCCGTACCAGCCCTGCGCGATGTCGGCGCTGCCGAGCGCGTCGGCCGCGATGCCGAGATTGACCATGGTCTTCAGGTCGTTCGGCCGCAGCTGGTTCGCCTTGCCGAGCACCTTCGAGGCCTCGACCATGCGCTCGCGGTCCAGGTACATCACGCCGAGCCGGTAAAGATTGTCGAACTTGCTCGAGTCGCGCGCGACCGCCCTCTCGAGGAGCCCCAGGCTGTCCACGGCGGCGGGCGTCGCGGCGGGTTTGGCGTCGGCGGCGAAGGCCGGGGTGGCGGCGGCAATACCCAGCAGCGCGAGGAACGTCGCGACGAGGCGCTTCACGGTCGGGGACCTCCGTAGGCTCGGGAAGGCGGCGGAAAGCGGCGCGAAGTCTAGCATGCGGCCGCGCCCTCCCGGCAATCGCGGCGCCGGACCTGACGCGGGCCTGACGAGCGCGCGCGCTTCAGCGGCTGGTCGCGGCGGCGGCGGCCAGCGCGAGCGCCCGATCGAGGTCGGCCCAGAGGTCCTCGACGTTCTCGATGCCCGCCGAGACCCGCACGAGGCCCTCGGGAATCCCGGCGCGCCGGCGTCCCTCAGGACCGATCACCTTGTGCGACGTCCACGCCGCCAGCGAGGCCAGCGATTCGACCCCGCCCAGGCTCGCGCCGTGCCGGATGAGGCCGAGGTGGTTCACGACCCGCAGTGCCGCGTCCGCCCCGCCGCGCACCTCGAAGCTCAGCAGCGGACCGAAGCCGTTGCGCATCTGCCGGGCGGCGAGCGCATGGTTCGGGTGCGAGGCGAGTCCGGGATAGAAGACCTGCGCCACCCGCGGGTGCCCCGCGAGCCGGCCCGCCAGTTCCAGCGCGTTGGCGTTCGCGGCCCGCACGCGCAGCGGCAGGGTCTTGAGGCTCCGCTCGATCAGCCACGCCGTGTCGGGATCGGGCACGGGGCCGAAGACCTCGCGCACCCGCGCGACTTCGGCGACGCGCGCGGCGCCCCCCATGACCGCACCGGCCAGCAAGTCGCTGTGGCCGCCGATGGACTTGGTCGCGCTGTAGAGCGACAGATCCGCACCGAGTCCCAGCGGGCGCTGTCCGAGCGGCGAGGCGATCGTGTTGTCGCAGGTCACGACCGCGCCCAACTCGTGCCCGAGGTGCGCGGCCCCGGCGAGGTCGAGGATCGTGAGCGTCGGGTTGATCGGGGATTCCAGGTGCAGCAGGCGCGTGTTCGGGCGGAAGGCCTCACGCCACGAGCCGGGCTCGCGTGCGTCCACCAGCGTGAAGCTCCAGCCGAGGCGCTGTTCGCCCCACGCGAGCAGCGCCTGCGTGCCGCCGTAGCACGGGTTCACGCACACGACGTGGTCGCCGGCTCCGAGCACGGACAGGAAGGCGCTCGAGATCGCCGCCATGCCCGACGGGAACAACAGCGCCGCCTCGGCTCCCTCGAGGTGCGCGAGCCGCTCCTCCGTGGCGTGGATCGTCGGGTGGCCTCGGCGCTGGTAGAAGGCGCCCGCGGTTCCCGCCGTCTGCTGCTCGATCATCGCCTCGAGGCTCCCGAACGTGAAGGTCGCGCTGCGGACGATCGGCGTGCTCACCGCGCCGGTGCCCGCGCCGTGCGGTCCGTGCACGGCGTCGGTCTCGTTCGCGGGGCGCGGGGCTTCGTTCTCGTGGCTCACGGTCCCTCCTCGGGTCGGGCGCCCGGCGTGCGGCGCGGCGGGTGCGGTTGCGATCGGGGCCCATTCTAGCCAAGGTGGGCCGCGTGAGGCCCGTCCAACCCGCGTCGGTCCGCAGAATGTTGTTCGTCCGCCCGCGCTTCCTCGGGGACGTCTGCCTGACGCTGCCGCTGCTCGAGGCGGCGCGCGCGGCCTGCCCGCAGGCGCGGGTCGGCTACGTCGTCGAGAGCGCCCTGGCGCCCCTGCTGTCCGGCGATCCGCGCGTGGACGAGGTGATCGGCGTTCCCGCGAAACCCTCAGCGGGCGAGACCGTGGAGATCTTCCGGCGTCTGCGCGCCTTCGCGCCCGACCTGCTGTTCGACTGCTTCTGCAACCCGCGCACCGCGCTCTGGTCGTACGCCAGCGGCGCCCGCGCGCGCGTCGGCTACCCGAACAAGGGCTGGCGATCGGCGCTCTACACGCACCACGCGCGGCCGCGCACGCTGTCGGCGACCGGCTTTCACCTCGCCTCCCTCGCGGCGCTCGGCTGGCCGGTCCCGGCGAGACCCGCGACGCCGCGCCTGCACGTTTCGGACGCGCGCCGCGAGGAGGCGGCCGCTCGGTTGCGCGACCTCGGTGTCCCGCGGGGCGCGCTGCTCGCCGGCTTCCATGCCGGCGCCCGCTGGCCGACCCGGCGCTGGGCGCCCGAGCGCTTCGTCGCGCTCGCCGCCCGGGCACTCGATGCGCGCGCGGATCTTTGCGCGCTCTTCACCGCCGGCCCCGGAGAGGAGCCGCTCGCGCGCGAGTGCGTGGCGGCGCTGCCGGCCGGGCGGGCGTTCGCGATCGAGCGCTGGCCGCTGCCGCGCTTCGTGGCGCTGCAGTCGCTGTGCGCGGCGTTCGTCTCGGGCGACACCGGCCCGCTGCACACCGCGGTGGCGGGCGGCGCGCGCACGCTCGGGCTCATGAGCCGCAACCGGCCGGCGATGTTCTTTCCCTACCCGGAGTCCGAAGGACACCGCGCGCACTGGGCCCGGGTCGAGTGCAGCCCCTGCGACCGCGACCAGTGCGACGACCTGCGATGCCTCACGCGCCTGGACGTGGACGGCGCCTGGGTGCTGCTCGAGCCGATGCTGGAGTCCCCGCCCGCCGCGCGCTGACGCGCGCCGCGGCCCGGTCGGCCGGCGCGCGGCGTGCGCCTCGCGCGGCCCCGACCGCGCACGCCGCGACCCGCGCGAGCGCCCGCGCGCGAAGCACGGACCGCGGGCATTGGCGCGTGCTAATCTGCGCCCGCGACGCGCGCCCCGAGGCCGGCGGCGGCGCCAACCCCCGACACGGAGCAATGCCATGTCTCGTCCGCTGGTCACCTTCACCTCGGACTTCGGCCACGAGGACTGGTTCGTCGGCGTGGTGCACGGCGTGCTCGGCGCGCTCGCGCCCGAGGCGATCGTCGTGGACCTGAATCACGCCATCTCCCCCGGCGACATCGTGCGCGGCGCGTTCATCCTCGAGGCCGCCTCCGGCGACTTTCCGGCCGGCACCGTGCACCTCGCGGTCGTGGACCCGGGCGTCGGCACCTCGCGGCGGGCGCTCGCGGTGTCCGCGCGCGGGCAGCACTTCGTGGGCCCCGACAACGGCCTGCTCGAGTGGGCGCTCGCGGCCCCCGGCGCGGAGGCGCACACGCTGCTCGAGGAGCGCTGGTTCCGCCGGCCGGTGAGCCGCACGTTCCACGGTCGCGACGTCTTCGCGCCCGTCGCGGCGCACCTCGCGCTCGGTGCCCCGCTCGCCGGGTTCGGGCCGCGCGTCACCGATCCCGTGCGGCTGCGACAGCCGCATCCGCGGCGCGACGGCGACGCGATCGAGGGCCGCATCGTGTTCATTGACCGGTTCGGCAACGCGCTCACCGACCTGACCGACCAGGCGCTGCGCGAGTCCTTCGGCGGCCCGCCCGACCAGCGGCTCGTGGTGACGCTGCCCGGAAGGGTGATCCGCGGGCTCGCGCGCTCGTACGGCGACGCGCCGGTCGGAACGCTGCTCGCGATCGTCGGCTCGAGCGGCCGCCTGGAGATCGCGCAGGTGGGCGGCGACGCCGCCGACCGGCTGGGCATGGGGCTCGACGATCCGGTTCGCGTCCATCTTTCGACTTGAGCCGGCGCGGCCGCGCCGCCATGCTGCCGCGGTTCCATGCCCGCGGCACCCCCGGCCGCTCCCGAGACCGACGCGATCACGCCCGACATGACCCGACCGCAAACCGCCGCCACGCCCGCGGCCCCTCCCGTCGCCGAGCGCATCCCGCACCCGACCGAACTGCACGGCGAGGCGCGGGACGACGAGTATTCGTGGATGCGCGAGAAGTCCGACCCCCGCGTGCTGGCCCATCTCGAGGCCGAGAACGCCTGGACGGAGCGCCTCACCCGCGACTGGCAGCCGCTCGAGCAGCAGCTGTACGCCGAGATGCTGGGCCGCATCCAGCAGACCGACCTGACCGTCCCCTACCGGCGTGGCGGCTGGCTCTGGTACGCGCGCACGGTCGAGGGCCTGCAGTACCCGATCCACTGCCGCCGGCCGTACGGGGGCGACGGCGAACAGATCGTGCTCGACCTGAACGGGCTCGCCAGCGGACACGCGTTCCTGGCGCTCGGCGACTACGAAGCGAGCCCCGACGCGAACCGGCTCGCGTACACGACCGACGCGACCGGCTACCGGCAGTACGTGCTGCACGTGAAGGACCTGGTCACGGGCGCCACGAACCCGGGCCTCGCCGAGCGCGTGACCAGCGTGGCCTGGAGCGCCGACGGCTCGACGCTCTTCTACACGCAGGAGGATCCGGTCTCCAAGCGCAGCGACCGGCTCTTCCGTCACCGCCCGGGCGGCGCGCACGAGCTCGTCCACGTCGAGGCGGACGAACGCTTCGAGGTGCACGTCGCGCTCACGCGCAGCGGACGCTGGCTCGTCCAGAACCGCTCGAGCCACACCACCAGCGAGGTCGCGGTACTGCACGCGGACCGGCCCGACGGCGAGTGGCGCGTCGTGGCGCCGCGGCGGCAGGACGTCGAATACGACCTCGACCACCGCGGCGAGGAGTTCTGGATCCGCACCAACGACGCGGGCCGCAACTTTCGCGTCGTGACGGCCCCCGAGGTGATGCCGGACCCCGACCACTGGCGCGAGGTCGTACCCCACCGCGCCTCGGTCATGGTGGCCGGGCTCCACTGCTTTCGCGATCACGTCGTGCTCGCCGAGCGCGAGAACGCGCTGCCGCATCTCGCGGCGCTCGACCCCGCGAGCGGCGCACTCCGGCGCGCGGCGTTCCCCGAGGCCGCCTACTCGGTCGGCCCCGCGGCGAACGAGGACTTCGAGACGGCGAGCTTCCGCTACTCCTACCAGTCGTTCGTGACCCCGCCGTCCGTCTTCGACCTCGACCTGGTCACGCTCGGGGCGACCCTGCTCAAGCGGGTCGCGGTGCCGGGCGGCTGGGACCCGCGGCACTACGAGTGCGAACGCATCGAGGTCGCGGCCCGCGACGGCGTGCGCGTGCCCGTCACGCTCCTGCACCGCCGTGGGCTGCCGCGTGACGGCTCGGCGCCGTGCCTGCTGTACGCCTACGGCTCCTACGGCATGCCGAGCAACGTCACGTTCAACTCGAATCGGTTCTCGCTCGTGGATCGGGGCATGGTGTACGCGCTCGCCCACGTCCGCGGCGGCGGCGACCTCGGCAAGCCGTGGCACGACGCCGGGCGCATGGCGAACAAGATGAACACGTTCACGGACTTCGTGGACTGCGCGCAGGCGCTGGTGGACGGCGGCTGGACCCGGCCGGACCGGCTGGTGATCCAGGGCGGCAGCGCCGGAGGGCTGCTCGTCGGCGCCGTCGCGAACCTGCGGCCCGAACTGTTCCGGGGCGTGCTGGCGCAGGTGCCGTTCGTGGACGTCGTCAACACGATGCTCGACGAATCGCTGCCGCTCACCGTCGGCGAGTTCGAGGAGTGGGGCAACCCCCGCGACCCGGAGCAGTACGGCTGGATCCGCCGCTACTCGCCCTACGACAACCTCGAGCGCAAGGCCTACCCGGCCATGCTGGTCAAGACCAGCCTGAACGACTCGCAGGTCGGCTACTGGGAGGCCGCCAAGTACGTCGCGAGGCTGCGCGCGCTGAAGACCGACTCCCACCCGGTGCTCCTCAGGTGCAACATGGGCGCCGGACACGGCGGCTCGAGCGGGCGCTACGACGCGCTGCGCGACGTGGCCTTCGACTACGCCTGGATCCTGCACACGGTCGGGCTCGCCGGGGTCTCGCCGTCCGCGTAGGGCCGCGGCGGACGGCGGCCGCGAACGGCCGCGGCGGGGGCGCCGTCAGCGCTTCACGTGCAGGAGCGCGAGGTCGCGCCGGCCCCACACGTAGTCGAGCTTTCCCTGCTCGCCGAGCCGCTGCAGCCCGAGCATGAATCCGTAGGGAAAGTTGGCAGAGTTGAAGACGGTCGCGCGCGCCACAGTCGGCACCAGCAGCCAGTCGATGCGGTGGCGGCGGAGCTGCGCGAGAATCGTGGCCGGGTCCTTCTCGTCGAACATCTCGACCGGCGGGTCCACCTGCCCCCACGGGATCGGCCAGGTCGCGCGTCGCCCGGTGTAGTAGAACGTGTCGTAGGTCTGGATGCACAGGATCGTCTCGTCACGCGGCACGTTCGCGCGGATCGCCGCCCAGACCTCGTCCATGGACGCGGCGAGGTTCAGCCCCGAGCGCAGGTTGGGCAGGGTCACGACGCCCCAGGCGGTCACGGCGAGCAGCGCCGCGAGCAGCGTCCGGCGCGCCACGACCGCGCGTTCGAGCGCGCCCGCGACGGTGACGGCGGACAGCACGACCAGCACCGCGACGAGCGGGATCGCGTGGCGCGAATCGAGCATCGGCACGCGCGGCGCCAGCGCCAGGAGCAGCGCGCCGCCGAGCAGCAACGGGTGCTCGAGCGAGCGGCGGCTGACGGCGGCGATCGCGAGGCCCGCGCCGACCAGCGCAGGCACGATCCAGCCGGCCTGCTGGAGCGTGGCGGTGAAGAAGCGGCCCCAGCCGGGCGAGAATCCCTTCACGTTCAGCTCGAGCAGGCGCGGATCGAGGTCGCGCCCGAACACGGGATACAGCGGGCTGCCGAACAGCGCCGCGTTGCGGATCCAGTACGGCGCCGCAAGCGCGCACGCGACCGCCAGCGCGAGCGCGTACGCGACCACGTGCTCGCGCCGGCCGCTCCACAGCGCGAGCAGCGCCAGCGCGCCGAGCACCGGCAGGGCGATCAGGCCCGACTGCTTCGCCAGCACGCCGAGTCCGGCGAGCACGCCCAGCAGCACCGCGCGTGTCCGCGTCGGCCGCTGTCCGGTGGCCAGCAGCGCCAGCACCATGCCCACCGCGAGCGCCGCGCTCAGGCACTCGACGTACAGGCGAACGCCCTGCAGCACGAGCCCGGGATAGGCGGCGAGCGCGAGCACGGCGATGGCGGCGGTCGCGCGCGAGTACATCCGCGCCAGCGCGAACCACGTCGCGGCGAACAGGGCCGCGAGCAGCACGACGTTCAGCTCGTGGAACGCCGGCGCTCCGAAGAGCCGGACGGCCAGCGCCCCGAGCAGATGGAACAGCGGCGGGTAGAAGTACTTGAAGCCGCCGTACAGCCCTTCGACGGTCGCCGGCAGCGTGCCGTGCGCCGCGATCCACTCCGACATCCAGGCGTGGAAACACTCGTCCGAGGTGAGCCGCGCCCCGGTCGCGAACACGGCGAGGCGCGCGATCACGGTCAGCGCGAGCAGCGCCGCCGCGCCTTCGAGCAGGCGGTCCGGCCACGAGCCCGCCGGACGCGGCGACACCCCGGCGGTGCGGTCCGCCGGGGTGTCGATCCTGCGCGAACGACGGCTCAACGCGCCGGGGACTTCTTCTGCACCTGCGCGGCCTCGGCCATCAGCTTCTGCGCGCGGGGGAAGAGGTCGAGCGCCGCGTTCAGCTGCGAATCGTCCTCGATCGCGATCTTGTAGCGTTCGAGCGAACCGAACTGCGCGCTGGCGAGCTCGGCGCGGACCTGGCGCAGCATGAAGCCCTTCTCGGCGGTCCACGTCGAGTCGTTCATCGCCACCTTCTTCTGGTCGAGCACGCCGTGCAGGTCCTTCCACTCGGCGTCGTTCAACGTGAAGCGCGGGTCGAACGAGGCCGGCGTCAGCTTCTCGGCCGAATGCCGGGGCAGCCAGTAATGGGTGGCGAACTCGAAGCCGACGCGCTTGGTGATGAACTCGACCTCCGGGCGCGTCAGGTTGGGCGGGTCCTTGATGACGACGTCGGGGTAGATGCCGCCGCCGCCGTACACGACGCGGCCGGCGGCCGTCTTGAACTTCGGCCGCGCGTGCAGAGCCGAATCCGACGGCACGTCCTCCTTGAACGCGTCCATCTGGTACTCGGACTGGTCGCCGAACTTGCCGTAATCGCGCTGGATGCCGCGGCCGCTCGGCGTGTAGTAGCGGGCGATGGTCAGCAGCAGCTTGCCCTGCGACATGTTCATCTGGTTCTGCACGAGCCCCTTGCCGAACGTGTTGATGCCGACGACGAGGCCTCGGTCGAGGTCCTGCACCGCGCCGGACACGATCTCACTGGCCGAGGCGCTGCCGTGCTCGACGAGCACGATGAGCGGGCCCTGCGTCCACTTGCCCGGGCGGGTCGTCGAGTAGTAGTCGGCGTTGGCCGAAGGAATGCGGCCGCGCGTGTAGACCAGCCGCTTCTCGGCCGGGATGAGCTGGTCGAGCACGTCCACCGCCTGTGACAGCAGGCCGCCGGAGTTCGAGCGCAGGTCGATCAGCAGGCTCTTCATGCCCTGCGCCTCGAGTTGGTCGAGCGCCTTCTCGAGTTCGTCGCCGGTCGTCTGCGCGAATCGCACGATGCGCACGTAACCGACGCCGGGGCGGATCATGAACGCGTACGGCACGCTCTCGATCGGGATCTTGGCGCGCTCGATCGTGAAGTGCAGCGGCTCGGTCTCGTCCTCGCGCTCGATCGTGACCTGCACGGTGCTGCCGTTCGGTCCGCGCAGCGCCTTGAACACGTCGTCGTTCGTGAGGCCCTTCTTGAGCGGCTGCCCGTCGATTTCGAAGATCTTGTCGCCCGCGCGGATGCCGAGGCGGAAGGCCGGCGTGCCCTCGATGGGCGAGATCACGACGATCTTGTTGTCCATGATGTCGAACTGGACGCCGATCCCCGAGTACTCGCCGTGGAACGTCTCGTCCATCTGCTGGGCGCGCTTCTCGGGCAGGAACTGCGTGTGCGGATCGAGCGTCCGCAGCATGCCGTTGATCGCGCCCATGATGAGCTTCTCGTTGTCGGGCACGTCCACGTAGTTGTTCTGCACCATGTAGAGCACGCTGCCGAACAGGTCCAGGTTGCTCCGCAGGTCGTCGGTCGCCCGCAGGGCGCGGGCGAGGCCGAAGCCGAGCAGGAGCGAGAGCGCCATCGCGACGGCCAGCGGCCCGAGGTTCGAGCGATTCTTCGGCATGGTGATCGGAACTCCCCGGGTCAGCGGATCCGGCCCGCCGCGGCGCGGGCCTTGAGGGACTGCAGCCGTTCGACGGCCGCGGCCAGCGTCTCGCGTTTCCGGGCGAAATGGAAGCGCAGACGCTGCCGGCCGGACGCCGGATCGGAGTAGAAGCTCGAGCCCGGCACGGCGGCCACGCCCACGTCCGTCACGAGGAATCGCGCGAACGTCACGTCGTCGTCGAAACCGAAGTCCGAGATGTCGGTCATGCAGTAGTAGGCGCCGCCCGGCTCGAACACGCCGAAGCCCGCGGCGGCCAGCGCCGGCACGAGGAAGTCGCGCTTCTCGCGGTAGCCCCGGGCGAGCGAGGCGAAGTACTCGTCGGGCATTGACAGCGCCACGGCCGCCGCCTCCTGCAGCGGGGCGGGCGCGCCGACGGTCAGGAAGTCGTGCACCTTGCGCACGGCGTCGCTGAGCGCCGGCGGAGCGAGGCACCAGCCGATGCGCCAGCCGGTGACGCTCCAGGTCTTGGACAACCCCGAGATCGTCACGGTGCGCTCGCGCATGCCGTCGAGGGCCGCCAGCGAGCGGTGCTCGCCCTCGTAGACGATGTGCTCGTAGATTTCGTCGGTGACGGCGATCACGTTCCACTTGCGGCACAGGGCCGCGATCGTTTCGAGCTCGGCGAGGGAGAACACCTTGCCCGTCGGATTGTTCGGCGTGTTCACGACGATGGCCCGCGTGCGGTCGTTGAACGCGGCCGAAAGCTCCGCCGGGTCGAACGCCCAGTCGGGCTCGCGCAGGCGTACGAAGCGCGGCGTCGCGCCCGAGAGGATCGCGTCGGGCCCGTAGTTCTCGTAGTAGGGCTCGAACACGATCACCTCGTCGCCCGGATCCACGAGCGCGAGCAGGGTGGACGCCATGCATTCGGTCGCGCCGCAGCAGACCGTCACCTCGCGCTCGGGGTCGAACGACAGGCCGGAGAATCGCTGGTGCTTGGCGACCAGGGCGTCGCGCAGGCGCTTCGCCCCCCAGGTGATGGCGTACTGATTGACGTCCGCCAGCACCGCGCGGGTCGCCTCCTGCTTGAGCGGCTCGGGGGCGGGAAAGTCCGGAAAGCCCTGCGACAGGTTGACCGCGCCGTGCGCGTTGGCGAGCCGCGTCATCTCGCGAATGACGCTCTCGGTGAACCGCAGGCTGCGGCGCGAGACGCGCGGCCCGTTCATCGCGGCGTCTGGATGCCGCCCGCCACGAACTGGTAGCTCGCGACGAGCGACTCGAAGGCCGGCAGGGCGCTCTTGAAGCCGGCGGCGTCGCGCGACTGCAGCACCAGCAGCATCACCAGGTCCTGCTCGGGGACGTAGGCGACCGCTTCGAGCGGCTGCTCGCCCGCGGGCGCGAAGTAACGCACTTCGGCCACCTGCGCCTTGCCGGTGCGCAGCGGCCGGCCGGCGGTGACGCGGCCCCGGGGCGCCTGCTTCATGAACTCGGCGACGTCGTGCTCGATCATCTGCCGCAGCGTGCGGCGCGCCTCCACCTTCTGATGGAGCGGATTCACGTACATCACCGTCGGCGCGCTGTTCCACTTCTGACCCCGCGGGTAGAGCACGACGCGGATGCGCGAGCCGAGGCCGGAGGTGTCGTCCACGCTCCAGCCCGCCGGCGGCGTGATGCCGAAGGCATGGTCGTCGCCGTAGAGGATCGTGAACTCGCCGGACGGCGCGGCCGCCGAGGGGCCGCTCCTGCCCGCCGGGGCGGCGGCGGCCGCGGCCACGGGCAGCGCGGCCAGCGCGAGCGCGAGAAGGACGGCGCGGAACGATGGGTTCGGGGTCAGCGGGACCTCCATGAGGTCATGGGCCGGGGAAGGTTCGCATGGAGTGTAGACCGCCGGAGGGCGCGGCCCAACGAGCGATTTGCACGACCGCCGCCGAACCACCGACGGACGGGGGCCGCGCGGCGTGCCCGCGCGCGAGGACGGGCAGGCGCAGCGTACCGACACGGCGGGTGTCCCGTCGTTGACACGTCCGCGGGGCTCACGCACGCTGCGCGCCCCCATGGATGCCCAGCGCGCCATCGCCCGTCGCACCGTCCTCGGCCTGCCGCCCGGAGGCCTCACGCCCGCGTGGGAGCGGGATTTTTCGGCCTATCCACCCGCCGGCGTGATCGTCTTCGCGCGCGATTTCGCGGACCTCGACGGGCTCCGCGCACTGACCCGCCGCCTGCGCGCGCTGGCCGGTTCGAGGCGCATCTTCGTCGCGCTCGACGAGGAGGGCGGCTGGGTCTCGCAGCTCGCCGGCCACCTCGTCGTGCCACCCAACGCGGCGCTGCTCGCGCGCGGCGCCGCGCCCGGAGACATCGCCTGGCTCACGGAGGTCACGGGGCGACGGCTGCGCGCGCTGGGGTTCGACTGGAACTACGCTCCGGTCGCCGACGTCCACAGCGAGCCGGACAACCCCGTGATCGGGCCGCGCGCCTGGGGCACGACGCCGGCCTCGGCCGGAGGGGCGATCGCCGAGGTGCTCGCGGGGCTCCGCGCCGCCGGCGTCGCGAGCTGCCTCAAGCACTTTCCCGGGCACGGCGACACGCGCACCGACTCGCACCTGGCGCTGCCCGTGTGCGGGGCCGACCTCGCGACGCTCGAAGCGCGCGAGCTCGCGACCTTCCGCGCGCACCTCGCAGCCGCCGATTCGGTGATGACGGCGCACGTGGTCTATCCGGCGCTCGACGCCGATCAACCGGGCACCTTTTCGGCCGCGATCGCCTCGACGCTGCTGCGCGAGCGGCTCGGCTTCGCGGGCGTGTGCGTGACCGACGCGCTCGAGATGCAGGGAGCGGCGGCGGGCCGGACGCCGGCCGAGGCCGGCGCGCTCGCGCTCGCGGCCGGCTGCGACCTGCTGCTGTACGCGAACTGGAGCGAGGGCGTGCGCCGCGCGCGGCTCGAGCTGGCCGACGCGCTCGTGGAGGGACGCATCGGGCGCGCGCGGTTCGACGCCTCGCGCCCGCGGCTCGCGGCGTTCGACGCGGGCCGGCCCGCGCCCTCGGACGCCGAGCTCGCGACGCCGTTCGAGTCGCTCACCCCCGCCGGCTGGGAGGCGCGCCTCGCGGGCATCGTCGCGCGCGGGCTGCGGCTCGAGGGCGCGCTGCCCGCCGCCGCGTTCGCCGGCTCATGGAGCGTGGAGGAGCCCGGGTTCAAGCACGGCCCGACGCTCGCCTCCGAGATCGCGGCGGCGGGCGTGCCGGTCGGAGGAGCGGCTCCCGCCGCGCAGGTGATCGCGATCGCGCAGCGCGTGCCCCTCGCGGGCGAGGCGCTGTCGGCGTTGCGCGGCCGCTGCGCCGCGCGGCCGACGATCCTCGTCGGGCTGCAGAACGACGCGTTCCTCGCGCACGTGCCCGAGGCGGCCGTCCGTCTGTCGGCCTGCGACTGCACCCCCCTCACCCGCCGCGTCGTCGCGGCGCGGCTCGCGGAGCTGCGCCGCCCGGCCTGACCCCGCGCCTCCGACAGGGCACGCCGATGCAAGCGCGCGGGCGCCGGAGCTCGGCCGTGCGGCCGGCGTGAGCCGGTCGGGGAACGCCGGGACCCGCCGGGACGCGGTGGTGATAGAGTCGCGCGCGTCGAAGGCCGCTCCGGCCGCGTCCTCGAATCTCCGGATGAAGCGAAGCGCCACGAAGCTTCCCGGAGCACGAGTCGCTCATGCATGCGCAGCGGGAAGAAATCACGGTGACCCACGACGTCGCCGGACAGAGATTCCGCGCCGGCAGCGGCGCGGAGGCCGCCGTGCTCGAGTACCGGCTCGCGCCCGGCAGGATCGAGTTCCTGCACACCTACGTGCCCGAAGTCCTCCGCGGCAGGGGCATGGCGCAGCAACTCGCGCACGCGGGGCTGGAGCACGCCAGGGCCGAGGGACTGGTCATCGAGGCGGTCTGTCCGTTCGTGCAGGCGTACCTGCGCAAGCACCGCGAGTATCTGGAGCCGGCCGCGTCCGCCCTCGACCGGACCGCCATGGAGCGCTGGGAGTCCGAGGGAGGTCAGCCGCCCGGCGAGCGCCGGCGCCCGCGCGCCTGAGGCTCGCAAACGGGTGGCGGCCCGACGCGCGGGACGCGGAAGGATCCCGGGCCGCGAACGGTTCAGTACGACAGGTGCAGTTGCAGGTACGCCTGCTTTTCGCTCTTCAGCTCGGTGCCGAACGGATCGCTTTCGGCGATCGGGTCGATCACGCGCAGGGTCCAGCGCAGCTCGGCGAAGGGCACCGGCACCCACTCGCCCTCGAGCGCGTAACGGTTCCAGCTGTTGAGCGCGTCCACGGCCTCGTCGCTCGACCGGTCCAGCTCCAGCCGGTCGTAGCGCACGCGCAGGTTGTAGGCGCGATGCGGCGCCCAGTCGGCCTCGATGAAGCCCGCGAGGCTGTTCGTGCGGCTCACCGCACCCGCGGCCCACGCCTGGTCGGTCCCGGCCGCGATCTCGCCGAGCAGCGCGACCGGGCCGTGGTGCGCGAGCGCGTAGCAGCCCCAGCGGCTCGCGCGATTGCTGCGCGAGGCATCGAACGAACTGCGGGCCCATGAGTCGTAAACCGACACGCCTCCCTGGTAGCCGGCCCGGTTGTACCCCAGCTTGGCGGCCACGGTCTGGGGATGCTGATCGTCGCGCGGGGGCGTGTTGGCGCTCGTGCCGTTGGTGAACGAAGCGCGGGCGAAGTAGTTCCCGTGCGTGCCCCCCAGCTCGATGCCGCGGTCCACGCGGCGCGGGTCGTAGGGCAGGAAGCGGCCCTGCGTCTGGTAGTCGAGGAACGAATTGCGCGTCGCGACGGTGTGGTCCCCCATCCGCAGCCCGAAGGGATTGCGGAATTGCCCCGCCTTCAGGTAGCTCTCGGCCCCCAGCCCCAGCAACGCGAACGCGTCGCGCGATTCGACATTCGACCCCACGGCTTCGAGGTTGTAAACGAGCGTCAGCCGCGGGTGCGGCTGGAAGGTCACGAAGATCGAGTTCTGCATGTTCCAGAAACCGACCCGGTCGATGGGATCGCCGACCGGCTCGTCCTGGCGGCTGGCGAGCAGCATGAAGCGCTGGTTGAGCCCGAAGTAGAGCGGGAAGTCGTCGCCGACCCGGTTGCGCAGCGCGAGGTCCTTCCACTCGCCGGTGGTGTCGGGCTCGAGCGAATGGCGGTTCTTCGCGTAGGCGAAGCCGAACTCGTTCCGCGGCCCGCCGCCGTTGGGATCGAAGTGGCACGACTGGCACATCAGGCCGGTGCGCGCCGCGTAGAGCGGCACGGACTTGCCGGTGCGCGGAAGAAAGGCCAGACCGGACAGCGCGGCGGCGAGGATGAGCAGCGGTGCGAGTCGCGGCAGGCGCAGCATGGCTACCTCCGTGTCGGGCGTTCCTTGGGTCGGGCCCGCTTCCGTTCGCTTCGCGTCACGCCGCGGCGCCGCGAACGCCGGTCCGCGGCGATCCGGCCCCAGCCACCACCACCGGGGCTCGTGACGGTTATCACCGCGTGTTTCGGGGCGTCAATCGTGAACTTGGCCGGCAGCGGCTCGGCCGCGCGGCCGGGCCGCCGCAGGGTGGCCGCGCCCGGCCGGCCGGCCGTTCCGCCGGCGAGTCCCCACGGTCCGCGGTCGCGGCGTTCGGCGATCACCGTGACGCGCGCGTCCGCGAGCAATTCGATCGCGCGCTCGATCCCGTCCCCGCCGCGCCGTCGCCCCCCGCCGCCGCTGCCCGCGCGCACGCGCAGCGAGGCGACGCGCAGCGGATAGGCGTGCTCGAGCGACTCGATCGGCGTGTTGCGCGTGTTCGTCATGTGCGCCTGCAGCGCGCTCGCGCCGTCCCACGTCGGGCCCGCGCCGTGCCCGCCGGCGAGCGTCTCGTAGTACGCGAAGGGCCCGCCGGTGCGCGGGTCCGTTCCGCCGATCAGCAGGTTGTTCATCGTCCCGCTGCTCGCCGCGGGAATGCGGCCCGGCAGGGCCTTCGCGAGCGCGCCCAGCACCACGTCCACGATGCGCTGGCTCGTCTCGACGTTGCCGGCGCCGACCGCCGCCGGCAGCCGGGCGTGGACGAGCGAGCCTTCCTTCGCGCGCACCTCGACGCAGCGCAGCAGCCCGTCGTTGACCGGAAGATCCTCGCCCAGCGCGCAGCGGATCGCGTAGAGCGCCGCCGCCCTGGTCACCGCGAGCACGGCGTTGACCGGTCCGCGCGCCTGCGGCGCCGTGCCCGTGAAGTCGAGCCGGGCCGCGCGGCCGTCGAGCGACAGCGCGACCGCGATGCGCAGTGGTCCCGAGCCGAGCCCGTCGCCGTCGAGGACGTCGGCGAAGCGCCAGCGCCCGCGCGGCAGGCGCGAGAGCGCCGCGCGGGTGCGCCGGCCGGTGGACGCCAGCAGGGCGGCCGCCGCCGCGCGCAGCGCCTCCGCGCCCGCGCGCCGCGAGAGCCCGACCAGCCGGGCTTCGCCCGTCGCCTGCGCGCCGAGCTGCGCGGCGAGGTCGGCGCGACGCTCGGCGGCGGTGCGCACGTTCGCGAGCACCAGCGCCTCGACATCCCGCACGGGCCGCCCGGCACGGCGCAGGAAGACCGGCGGAATGCGCAGCCCCTCCTCGAACACTTCTCGAGCGAGCGGCAACGAGCCGGGCGCCGAGCCGCCGACGTCGGCATGGTGCGCGCGGCTGGCGACGAAGAACGACGGCCGACGGTCTCCGGCCAGGAAGACCGGCGAAACCAGCGTCAGGTCCGGCAGGTGCGTTCCGCCCGCGAACGGGTCGTTGAGCAGCACGACGTCGCCGCGCGTGAACGGCGCGAGAGCGCGCGCCGCCTCGACGGCGCGCGGCATGCTGCCGAGGTGGACGGGAATGTGCGCCGCCTGGGCGATCAACCGCGCGCGAGCATCGAACAGCGCGCACGAGTGATCGAGCCGCTCCGTGATGTTGGGGGACTGCGCCGCGCGCATGAGCGTCGCGCCCATCTCCTCGGCGCAGGCCGCGAACAGTCCCTGGTAAAGCGACAGCGCGACGCCGTCCAGGGGCGCGGGCCGGCCGGCGCCCGCTCCGCGCGCGCGGAGCGCGCTCCCGCGTCGCGGGCTCATCGCCGGCCCCGGCGCTCGAGCACCAGCACGCCGCCTTCGTGCACGCGGGCGCGCCAGGCCGGCGCCAGCCACAGCGTCGCGCCCTCGTCGGCGATCACGGCCGGCCCCGCGATGCGGGCTCCGGCCGGCAGGGAGGCGCGCGACCACAGCGCCGCGGCGCGCGTGCGCCCGCGGTCGTGGACCGGCACGGTCCGCGCGCGGCCGGCGCGGCCACGCGCGGGCCGCTCGGCGGGCAGCGGCGCGGCCAGCTCGCCGCGCACGTCGAGCGTCACGACCTCGACCTCGCGTGCGCGGTCGCAGAATCCGTAACGACGCTCGTGAGCGCGGTGAAAGCGTTCGGCCAGCGTCTCGAGCGGTTCGCCGGGCACGCTCAGCTCGTGCGCCTGGCCGCGGTAACGCGCCTCGGCGCGGCGCTCGATCCGGACGCCCCGCCGCTCGGCGGCGCCGAAGCCCGCGAGCACCCGGCGCTCGAGCGCGCGGTACGCCCGCTCCAGCGCGGTCGCGTCGTCCGCCGCGCGCAACACGCTGCGGCTGGCTTCGCGGCGCGAGCCCCCTTCCAGCGCGCCGAGCGCGCACAGCACGCCGGCGTGCCGCGGCCAGACGATCGCGCGGACTCCCAGCGCCTCGGCGAGCGCGCAGGCGTGCAGGCCGCCCGCGCCGCCGAAGGCGACCAGGGCCGCTTCGCGCGGGTCCTCGCCGCGCTCGACCGAAACGGCGCGCAGCGCCGCCTCCATGCGCGCGTTCGCGACGGCCAGCACGCCTTCGGCGGCCGCCCGCGCGTCGCGCCGCCCGAGCGCTTCGGCGAGCCTCGACATCGCGGCGTGCGCGGCCCCGCGATCGAGGGCCAGGGTGCCTCCGCCGAGCGTTTCGCCCTGCAGCAACCCGAGAACGGCCAGCGCGTCGGTGACGGTGGCGGGTCCACCCCGCCCGTAGCAGGCGGGCCCCGGGTCGGCGCCCGCGCTCCCGGGCCCGACGTGCAGCAGGCCGCCCGCGTCCACGCGCGCGATCGAACCACCGCCGGCGCCCACCGTGTGGACGTCGAGCGCCGGCAGCAGCACCGGGATCCCTCCGACCTCGCGAGCCCGGCGGCGTGGCAGGCCGTCGCCGCCCGCCTCGCGCGCGCCGAGCAGCGCGCAATCGGTCGAGGTCCCGCCGACATCCAGCGTCAGCGCCGTGCCGAAGCCGCACGCGCGCGCCGCCGCGAGCGCGGCGCGCAACCCCGCGGCAGGGCCCGAGAGAAGCTGGCGCACCGGCTCGCGCGCCGCGCGCGCGAGCGGCGCCGTGCCGCCGTGCGAGAGCACCACCTCGATGCGGCCACACCGCGCGGCGCCGAGCGCCCCCAGGTACCCGGCGATCCGCGGCGCGAGGAAGGCGTTCGCGCACACGGTCGCGAAACGCTCGTACTCGCGGATCTCGGGGGCCAGTTCGCTCGCCACGCTGACCGGAACGCCGAGGCCGCGCAGCGCGCGGGCCAGCCGCCGCTCGTGCGCGGGATCGGCGTAGCCGTGCAGCAGCCCGATCGCCACCGCCTCGGGCCGCGCCGCCTTCGCCCGCCGGGCCGCGCGTCGCGCCTCGGCGAGGCTGAGCGCGACGAGCGGCGCGCCGCCCGCGGCCAGGCGCTCGCGCACGCCCAGCCGCCGCGCGCGCGGAACCAGCGGCGCGGGCCGGCGCGGCGCCAGCGCGTAAAGATCGGGGCGGTCCTGCCGCGCGATCTCGAGCACGTCCTCGAAGCCCGCGGTGGTCAGGAAGACGACGCGCGCGCCCTTGCGCTCGAGCAGCGCGTTGGTCGCGACGGTCGAGCCGTGACGCACGCGCGTGCGCGGCCCCGCGCCGGCGCGCGCCAGGCCGGCGAGCACGGCACGCGCCGGCTCCCGCGGCGTGGACGGCAGCTTGAACGCCGTGCGGCGCCGGCCGTCCCACACGACCACGTCGGTGAACGTACCGCCGGTGTCAATGCCGATCGCCACCGCGGCGCGGACCGGGCGGGCCCGCGGGCCGACGCGCGTCGCGCCGGGCACGGACGGTTCAGCGCGGCGCGGCACGGCTCTTCCGGATCAGGTCCACGACGAAGGCGATCGCCACCACGCCGAACAGCGCGGCGATCAGCCAGGGCGGGATCGGCAGCTCGTGTCCCGCCCAGGCCAGCAGCGCGTAGTAGGGCAGCGCCCCGGTCAGCACCGCGACGAAGTAGCGTTCGAGCGGGTACCCGATCGCGGCCGCGACCAGCTTGAGCGGCGCGTCCGGCAGCGGCGTCGCGCGCGCGACCGCGATGGCGAGGAACGACGCCGACGGGTAGCGCTTCAGCGTCTCCTCCAGCTTCTGCTTCGACGGCAGGAAGCGCCCCATCCACGGCCGCTCGTGCCCCAGCATCCAGCGGAAGATCGCGAGCTGGACGACGCTGCCGGCCGCGCTCGCGGCTCCGCCGGCGAGCGCCACCTGCCAGGGTTCGAAGGCCTTCGCGTACGCCAGCAGCAGCGGCGTGGTGAACGCGGCCGTCGTCGCGCCGTCGAGGAACAGCAGCAGGCACAGCATCCACAGCGAGTCCACCGTCATGGCGCGCCACCCTGCCGCATGCCGCGGCGGCCCGCAAACGCGCGCGGCCCGGTCCTCGCGCGCAGGATCGGGCCGCCGGAACGGAGCGGGTGATTCAGGCGATCGGCGGCGACGCGGGCATCTCGTCCGCCGGAGGAGCGGGCGGCGGGGGCAGATCGTCGTCGCGGGTCAGCGGCCGGCCGCCGCGGATCCGGCTCCACCAGTCCTGCACCGTCCGGCGCCGGTATTCCGAACGCACCAGCGCTCCGGCGCCGAAGACCCCGAGCAGCATCAGGGCGGTGATGTACACGAACTTCAGCAGCCCGCCGAGAAAGCCGAACACCGGCATCACCGAGAACAGGTCGCCGACGATCCGCATGCCGTGCACCGCGCACACTCCCCAGAGCGTGGCCTGCACCAGCGTCACGGTCCCACCCTTGAGGCGCGAGAAGAGCTGCGAGCCGAGCAGCGCGTAGCCGATCACGGCCCCCCAGATGCCGGCGATGATGAAGAACGCGACGTAGCCGATCGCGACCGCCGCCGCCAGCGGAATGCCGATGATGGTGATGCACAGGATCGCGATCACGATCGCCAGCACGATCACCGACGGGATGATGAGGCCGAGGATCAGCAGGCCGATCAGGAAGCTCGTGCCCGCCTCCCGGCGCAGCGACTCGAGCGCCGCGGCCGTGCGGCCCGGCGCCAGCTTCACGATCAGGAACGCCAGCCCGAGCGTGATGAGCAGCCAGAGCAGGTGCGCGGCGATCTGGAAGCCCGTCCCGAGCAGGTTGAACATCGGGAACCACAGCCGCTTCGACCCCGCGCTCGGACCGGTGACTCGCTGACCGCGCACGATCGAGCCGGCTTCCTCGCGCAGCGTGCCGCCCAGGCACACGACGTCCTCGTCCACGACCGCGCTCGAGGCGAGCGTCACGTCGCCGCCCATCGCCGTCACGCTGCCGTGCACCACGCCCTCGACGCGGATGTCGCCGCCGAAGCTGACCACGTCGCCGTCCACGGCCTGCTCGCGCGGCACCTCGATGTCGCCGCCGAAGCGGACGATCTCGGCCGTGCGCTCGAGCGGTTCGGCGCGCGGAACCGGCGGTGCCGCCGGCACCGCCGGCGCCGCGGGTGCGTCAGGCACCGTGACCGAAACACCCCCGGGCCCTTTCACCTTCACCTTCAAGCCCGAGGCGACGTCCTTCGCGGGCGTGACCGGCCGGGTCGCCGAGCGCTCGAGGATCGCGACGCTTTCGGGCGGCACGGGCCGGAAGGTCATGGATTCCTGCGCGGACGCGACCCGGATTCCCGCCAGCAGGGCGACAGGCGCGATCGCGGCCAACAGCCACAGCACCCGGATGTTCTTCATCTCACTGCCCTCCGCTCGTCACGTGCAGGTCGCCCGAGACCGTGCGCGCCTTCACGGCCGCGCCTCCCCGACCGTACTTCGCGTTCATGAACCGCCTGCCGTGGCCCGTCAGGGTCACGGGCACGTCGCAATCAATGTCGCCGCTCGCGGTGGACAGATCCAGTGAGGCGCCGGAGCCCGAATCGAGAGCCAGGACGATGTCGCCGCTGAGGCTCGTAAGGTCCGCGGCCGCGAGTCGGGCGGCAAGGCGCGCCGAGATATCGCCGCTGGTGGACGCGAGCGTCAACGTGTCCACGGCGGATTCGACCGTCAGGTCGCCGCTCACGGACCTGGCATCGAGCGGGCCCGCGAACGTCGCCGACAGCTCGCCGCTGGTGGTGCGGGCGAGGGCGCGTCCCGTGCCCCGCAGGCGGATGTCACCGCTGACGGTGCCGGCGTCCACCCGGCCGCCGGCGGACCCGACCGTGCAGTCGCCGCTCGTCGTCCGCAGCCGCTGGACGCCGGCCATGCCGTCCGTCGAGAGATCGCCGCTGACGGCGTGCAGGTTCAGCTCGAGGTCCGCAGGGGCTTCGATGCGCAGGCGCACCTCGTGTGACGGCCCGAAGTCCCCGGCGTCGTCGCGGCCCGACAGGAGGTCCCAGAGGTTGACGCGAACGTCCACCCGCCGCGGATAGTTCACCCTGAGAACCCGGCGCGCACCCTCGGCCTGGCTGGTGACGCTGAGATCGGCCGCGAAACGCCGCGCCTCGGCCCGGTCGCGGCCCCGGCAGGTCTTGAGCGCCGTGACGTGGATTCGCCCGTCGGTGCTGGGCGTGACTTCGACGTCCCCCCGGGCATTGTCCACGTCGAGGGCCCGGACGCCCCGCGCCTCGAGCGTCTGATCGCTGCGCTCCGAGTAGCGGACCGACGCGGGCGCGGGCGATGCCGCCGCGAGGAGCGCGGCGCAGGTCACGAGGCCGACTGTCCAGAGTCTCACGGCGGAACCTCCTCAACGTCCGAGCGGCGGATGCCGTGCCTACGGCCGGTCCCTCGTGCAGGTTGCGCCACCGTAGAGGCTTGCGGCAGGCAAGCAAAAGGGGGAGCCGCTATCGCGTCTCCCCCTTCGGAGTCGGGAATCCGCCGCGTTAGTGAGCCGCGGTCGAATCCGCCTGCATCACAGCGCCGGAATCCGTCATGGCAGCCGAGCTGTCCGTCATCGTCCCAGCAGCCGGGGTTTCCGTGGCAGCCGGAGTTTCCTCCGCCTTCTGGCCACAGCCGAGCGCGGCGATCGCGAGGGTCAGCGCCAGCAGGGCGACCATCGAGAGAGCGAAAAGCTTACGCATCGTGTTCTTCGTCACCTCCTCTCACGTCCACCGCGCCGGCAGTTCCGGCGACGGCCGTGCATCTTCATGGGATTCGTCAGGTTAATTGGTGATCTCAACAGCCCGGGGTCGGAGAGCGGTGCGTGGCAAGCAGCTTCCCTGTGCTCGTCCTATTCGTAGCCGAATGCACCGCGCGCGCGCGGACCTAGCGAGAACATCGCGCGACGTGAAGCGAGCGCAGGCTAGGGATGGCTTCCCCACTTGTCAACTGGAATCTCGCACTTTTCACCCGGAAGACTGCCGGTAAGTGGCTGCCATCACAATATTTGCAGCGCATGCACCAGATCGGCCTTCAGATCGGCGACGTCCTCGATGCCGACCGAAAGCCTGAGCAGGCCGTCCACCAGGCCCAGCGCAAGGCGCGTTTCCCGCGGCACCGAGGCATGAGTCATCGAGGCCGGGTGGCAAACCAGGCTCTCGACGCCGCCCAGGCTCTCGGCGCGCGTGAAGAGCCGGAAGCGGTTGAAGACCGCCTCGCCCGCCGCGTGCGAGCCGTCGCCGGGAACGATCGAGATCATGCCGCCGAATCCGGACGCCTGGGAGCGGGCCAGCGCGTGCTGGGGATGCGAGGCGAGCCCCGGGTAGTACACGCGCGAGACCTTCGGATGCTGCTCGAGCAGGGCCGCGAGTTCGAGCGCGTTGGCCTGGTGCTGCCGCATGCGGACCGCCAGCGTCTTGGTTCCGCGCAGGCACAGGAAGCAGTCCATCGGCCCCGGCACCGCCCCGGCGGCGTTTTGCAGGAAGCGCAGGCTCGCGGCCAGATCGTCGTCGGAGGTGATCAGCGCCCCACCGACCATGTCGCTGTGGCCGTTCAGATACTTGGTCACCGAGTGCAGGACGACGTCCGCCCCCAGCTCGAGCGGCCGCTGGAAGTACGGCGTCATGAAGGTGTTGTCCACGAGCGTGCGGATACCGCGGCGCTTCGCCCGCGCCGAGATCTCGCGGATGTCCGCGAGTTGCATCAGCGGGTTCGTCGGCGTCTCGGTCCAGACGAGCTTCGTGCGCGGGGTGAACGCGGCTTCCACCCGCTCCGGATCGGTGCAGTCCACGAACGAGAACTCGAGTCCGTGCCGCTTCCAGACCTTGTCGAAAAGCCGGAAGGTTCCGCCGTAGGTGTTGTTTCCGCAGACGACGTGGTCGCCGGCGGAGAGCGTCTGCATGACGACGTTCGTCGCCGCGAGGCCGGAGGCGAAGCTCAAGCCGTGCCGCCCGCCTTCGAGCGCCGCGAGGTTCTTCTCCAGCGCCGAGCGGGTCAGGTTGTGCGTGCGCGCGTACTCGAAGCCCTTGTGGTGACCGAGCGACTCCTGCGCGTACGTGGAGGTCTGGTAGATCGGCGTCATCACCGCGCCCGTCGCCAGGTCCGGCTCCTGCCCCGCGTGAACCGCACGGGTCGCGAATCCCGCGTCCGGACCGAGCGTCTCGCCCGCCATCACTCGCCTCCCGCGATGAACTGCAGCATGTCGAAGCGCGTCAGGATGCCCGACACGGTCCCGCCGTGGCGCACGAGCACCGCGGCGTTGCGCGAGGCGAGCAGCTTCGTCACCGCCTCGGCCGGCTCGTCCCCGCCGACGATCGGCAGCGGCGGGGCCATGAACTCGTCCACCTGCTTCTCGAGCCGGCCGGGATTGGCGAGCGCGGTGCGCAGCACTTCGCCCTCCTCCAGCGTTCCGACCACCTCGTCGCCGCGCATCACCGGCAGCTGGGACACGTCGTGCTGCTCGATCAGCGTCAGCGCCCGGCGCAGCGGCTCGCCCGATTCCACCGAGATCAGCTGGCGCACCCGCGAGGCCTTGCCCGAGACCAGCCCGGCCACGCGCGTCGCCGACAGGTCGAGCAGGTGGTTGTCGCGCATCCACTCGTCGTTGTGCACCTTCGTCAGGTAGCGCTCGCCCGTGTCCGGCAGGAGCACGACCACGAGGTCGTTCGGCCCGCACGCCTTCGCGACTTCGAGCGCGACCCAGGTCGCCATGCCCGCGGAGCCGCCGACGAAGATGGCGTCCTCCCGGGCGAGGCGGCGCGCGGTGTTGAGCCCGTTCCAGTCGTCGCATTGCACGGCGCGGTCCACGACCGAAAAATCGAGGGCCCCCGGAATGAAGTCCTCGCCGACGCCTTCGATCTTGTAGGTGCGGGCCTCGCTCATCTGGCCCGTCTCCTTGTAGTGCTTGAGGATCGAGCCGACCGGGTCGGCGCCGATCACCTGAACCTTCGGGTTCTGGTCCTTGAGGTAGCGGCCGGTGCCGCTGATGGTCCCGCCCGTTCCCATGCCCGCGACGAAATGGGTGATCCGGCCGGCCGTCTGCTTCCACAACTCGGGGCCGGTCGTGGCGTAGTGCGCAGCCGGGTTGGCGGGGTTGTTGTACTGGTCCATCAGCACCGCGCCCGGGCGTTCGGTGGCGATGCGCCGCGCGACCGAGTAGTACGAATCCGGGTGCGACGGCTCGACCGCCGTCGGGCTCAGGAAGACCTCGGCGCCGAAGGCCTTGAGCAGATTCACCTTCTCGCTGGAGACCTTGTCGGGCATGCAGAACGCGGCCCGGTAGCCCTTCACGGCCGCGACCATCGCGAGCCCCAGCCCGGTGTTGCCCGAGGTGCACTCGACGATCGTGCCGCCGGCCTTCAGCCGCCCGCGGCGTTCCATGTCCTCGACCATGGCGAGGCCGATGCGATCCTTGACGCTCCCGCCCGGGTTGAAGAACTCGACCTTGCCGAGCACCGGGCAGGGCAGGCCCTTCGCGACTTCGCGGATCCGCACCAGCGGCGTGCCGCCGACCGTGTCGAGGATGGACTCGAAGTACTGGACGCCGTCGAGGACCTTGCTCACGGGAGCCTCGCTGAGGTTTGCGCGGGAGGGATGAGGCGTCGGAGTCGGCCGGCGCACCCCGCGAGGAAGGAGGCGGGGCCGCGTGCTCTGGGCCGGGCGACAAACTAGGCGGCCCCGCTCGGGCGCGTCAAGGCCGGCGCGGGCGAATCAAAGCGCGACGGCCCCCGGACGCATGTCCGGGGGCCGTCGTCCCGCCGCGGGCTCAGTGGCCCTGCATCATCTTCGCCTTGTTCGGATTGTCCGGCAGCTTGGGCAGGTCCGCCGGCACGCGGTGCAGGATGTGCGGCTCGTAGGTCGCGAAGTCGAACGTCGGGCTGTTGTCCGTGGTGTGGCACTGCTTGCACGTCGCCTCGGTGATCTTTCGCGCCTGCGCGGGATAGGCCTCGTGCTGCGTGCCCATGCCGTGGCAGACCTCGCACTGGACGTTGCCGAGCTTCGCCGCGTCGTCGCCGGTCCGGAAGCCGCCGGGTTGCTGGTAGCCGACGACGTGGCACTTGATGCATTCGGTGTCCGCGTCCTTCTTCACGTCCACGAGCGTCTGCCAGGCCTTCGCGTGCAGCGTCGTCTTCCACTGGTCGTACTCGGCCTGGTGGCAGCGCTGGCAGACCTGGTCGCCGACGTAGTGGTCCACCGCCGTCTCCGCGCCGCCCTCGAGCCGGGCCGCGTCGGTCGCCACCTGCTTTTCCTTCTCCTTCTTGCGCAGGAAGTCGTTGAACGCGTCCTCGAAGCTCTTGACGAGCGCGAGGATCTCGGGCTTCTCGCCCACTTCGGGACCGAGCAGGAAGGTCTCGCAGTCGCCATTGACCATCTTCTTCTGCGCGTCGAGCGTGAGGATCGTCCGGCCGATGTACTGGCCCTGCTCGCCGCCGTAGCAGGCGATGGTGTTCTTGATGAGCCGACCCTTGGGCATCACGGCGATGTTGCGCCCGACGATGACCGCGTCAATGCCGTCCACGGTGGCGACGAGATCCTCGCTCTCGACCTTGCCCAGCTGCGAGAGCAGCACCACGACCGTCGCGCCCTTCTTGCGCAGCTCCGCGACGGTGCGCTTCGCGGCCTCGGTCGGGTCGGAAACCTTCAGCGAATCGCGCGACATGCCGAGGTCCACCTTGTCGCTGGTCACGCCGAAGATGCCGACCGTCACCGTGCCCTTCTTCACGATCACGTACGGGTCCACCAGCGTCCTGCCGGTGGTCTTGTCCCACAGGTTCGCGGACACCAGCGGCAGCTTCGACCGCTTCCAGTTCGCGAGCAGGAAGCTGCGGCCGTAGCGAAGCTCCTTCTCGCTCACGTTCACGGCGTCGGTGTGCAGGAGCTTCATGGCGTCCATGAGGAACCAGGCGTCCTGCTCCCAGTCCTCGGCCTCGGGGAAGAAGAAGCCGTTGTCCACGAGCAGATACTGGCCGTACTGGACCGCGATGCTGTCAACGAAACTCGCCCGCCGGGCGAGGCCCCCTTTGGGCGTGTGTCAGCCGCAGGGACTGGTCTTGCCCTTGACGTCGGTCGTGGACAGGATGACCAGCTTGTCGGGCTCGAGGATCTTCGCGGACCTGGAGGCCGCACCGGCCAGCATCGCCATCGTGACGAGGGCGACGAGCAGCGCGGTCAGGCGAACGGCGAGCGACTTCATGAGCGGGGTGTTCTCCGAAGGAGGAAAGGGGGCGGTCACGCCGCGCGAACGGAAGTTGCGGGGAAGTCTAGGGAGACGGCCCCGCCCCGGTCAAGAGTCGAGCCCGACCGGAAGGTGACTTGGCGGGGTCTGGACAGGGCCCGTCCTTCGCGCCGCGGGGTTCGCCGGCTCCCCGGGGCCGCCTCGCCTGCCTCGTGAGCACAGGAGCGACCAGCTCAGTCCTCGATGCGGAACGGCCGCAGGAGACTCGCGCCGGGAACCCGGCGGCCCGAGGCGGCATGCACGATTCGAACCTCGAAACCGTAGCGGTCGAGCCCGAAGTGGCGCTCGATGAGCCGGACGAGGCCCTCGACCGTCGCGTCGGCGCGGATCGTCCGCCCGCGCCGGCGCTGTCCGTGGGCGCGGGCGAGCCCGGCTTCGATGCCGTCCTGGTAGGCCTCGCGGCAGAGCTTCTCGAGCGAGCGCCAGTGCTGCCGGCGCAGGCGGTTCAACGTGCGGGTCTGGGTCATGCAGCCTCCTCCTCGCGGACTTCGCGGGGTCCGACGGGCACTGTAGCAGAGCCTCCGCGCGACGCCGCTCGCGACCGGCGCCGTCGCGCGGCGGCACTCCCGGCTGGCGGTTCGGGAAGCGTCCGCGCTAGTGTCACCGCCCCATGGCCTCCTACGACGCGCTCAGCGAACTCGACTGGGTCCAGGTCGAGCGCATCCACGATCTCATGGACGAAGGCGAACTCGACGAGGCCCGCGTCGCGCTCGACGCTTTGCTGCGCAAGCGCCCTCGCCAGCCCGACCTGAGGATCGTGGACGCCACGCTCCACCTGGAGGAGGGCGAAGCGGCCCGAGCGCTCGCCTCGCTCAACGGCGCGGAACGCTCGGCCGACCCCGCCCATTACTTCTACCTGCGCGCCGCCGCGCACTACGACCTCGTCCGCTTCGAGGAGGCGCTCGCCGACGCCGAACGCTCGCTCGCGATCCACCCCGACTACGCGCACGCCTGGGATCTGCTGTCGCGGGTGAAGGAACATCTCGGCGATCCCGAGGGCGCCGCGGCCGCCGCCACGCAGGCGCAGGAGATCGACCCGGAAGGCTTTCCGCCGGCGCTCGAGGTGCCGGCCGGGGAGTTCGACGAGCTCGTCGAGAAGGCCGTCGCAGAGCTGCCGAAGCCGGTCCGGGCGAAGCTCGACGAACTGCCGGTCCTGGTCCAGGACCTGCCCGATCGCACGATGCTCACCGGAGAGGAGCCGCCGCTCACTCCCGACCTGCTGGGGTTGTTCGCGGGCCGGCACATCTTCGCCCGCTCGACCTCGGAGCCTCCCGAGGCGCCGGGCGCGATCTACCTGTTCCGTCGCAACCTGCTTCGCTCGTGCAGCGACCGCGAGGAGTTGGAGCAGGAGATCCGCATCACCGTCCGGCACGAGGTCGGCCACCTGATGGGCCTCGACGAGGACGAGCTGGACGACTGGGGGCTGGCGTAGCGACGCCGGCCCTGAGCGCGCACGGTCCGCGGCCGGTCCGCCTCGAGCTGTCGCGCTCCTACTTCACCGCCACCTCGCCCTTGTACATGTTCATGCCGCAGGCGTAGTGGAACGTGGCGGGCTTGTCGGTCGGGATGCTGATCCGCACCGCCTCGTTGAGCGGCAGGTCGTACTTGAGCCCGGTCTCGACGAAGATGGCCTCGGTCGCGCAGGTCGCGTCGTCGGTGCGCGTGATGATCAGCACCGCGGGCTGCCCGGCCTTGAACGAGACCCGGGCGGGTTCGAACCCGTCCGCGCTGGCCTTGACCTGGATCTCCTTCGGACCGTTCGAGGCCGCACAGCCGGCGAGCAGGAGCGCCGCGGCGAGGGCCGCCATGCCGGCGAGTGTTCGCTTCATGCCACCACCTCCCGCCGCGCCGCGCGCGGCCTTGCGTGGGTCGGAAGCGCCGCGCGGTGCGCGGCGGACGTCCGGCGCGGACGATAGCATTCCCGCCGGCGTCCGCGCACGATCCTCAGGAGAATCGCCTCAGGCGCAGCGACGACGTGACGACGCTGACGCTGGACAGGGCCATCGCCAGCGAGGCGAGCATCGGGTGCAGCGTGCCCCGCCAGCCCCACAGCGGGCCGCCGGGGCCGTTGCCCGCCAGCAGCGGCGCGAGCACGCCGGCGGCGACCGGGATCAGGACGACGTTGTAGGCGAACGCCCAGAACAGGTTCTGGCGAATCACCTGCATCGTGCGGCGCGCGAGCCGGAGCGCGTCGCGCACGGCCATCAGCTCGCCGCGCACCAGCGTGATGCCGCTCGCCTCCATCGCCACGTCCGTGCCGCTGGCCATGGCCAGCCCGACGTCGGCCTGCGCGAGCGCCGGCGCGTCGTTGAGTCCGTCGCCGACCATCGCCACGCGGCGGCCCTGCGCCTGCAACCACGAAACCTTCGCCCGCTTGTCGGCCGGCAGGACGTCCGCCAGCACGCGCTCGCGGGCGATGCCGGCGCCGTCGGCGATCGCCTGCGCGGTGCGCGCGTGGTCGCCGGTGACGAGCCAGACCTCGAGCCCGTCGCGGCCGAGCGCCGCGATCGTCGCCGCGGCGTCCGGGCGCGGCGTGTCCGCGAGCCCGAGCAGGCCGAGCAGTTCGCCGTTCTCGGCGACCGCCACGACGCTGCGCCCGCGCGATTCGAGCGACTCGCGCTCGCGCGCCAGTGGCGAGTCGTCGGCGCCGTAGTCGGCGAGCATCGCCCCTCGCCCGGCGACGAGCGCGCGCCCGCCCGCGAGCGCCCACACGCCGCGGCCCGGCGTGGCGCCGAAGTCCTCCGTCTCGAGCGGCTCGACGCCGCGCTCGCGCGCACCGCGCACGACCGAGGTCGCCAGCGGGTGCTCGCTGCGCGCCTCGGCGGTCGCGGCGGCGCGCAGCAGCCGGACCTCATCCACGCCCGGCGCCGTCACCACGTCGGTGAGCTGCGGCGCGCCACGCGTCAGCGTGCCGGTCTTGTCGAACACCACCGCGCCGACGCCTGCCGCCGCCTCGAGCGCGCGCGCGTCGCGCACCAGCACGCCCAGTTCCGCCCCCCTGCCCGTGCCGACGATGATCGCCGTCGGGGTCGCGAGGCCGAGCGCGCACGGGCAGGCGACGATCAGCACCGCGACCAGCCGCAGCAGCGCCGTGGTCAGGCCGGCGCCGGTCGCGAGCCAGACGACGAACGCGAGCAGCGCGATCGCGATCACCGCGGGCACGAACACGGCGGCGATCCGGTCGGCCAGCGACTGGACGGCCGCCTTGCTCGACTGGGCCCGGTCCACCATGGCCACGATCTGCATGAGCATGGAATCCGCGCCGACGCGATCGGCGCGCATGCGGAACGCGCCGGTGCCGTTGAGCGTCGCGCCGGTCACGCGCGAGCCGGGCCCGACCTCGACCGGGATGCTCTCGCCGGTCAGCATGCTCTGGTCCACGGCCGAGCGGCCGTCCTCGAGCACGCCGTCCACAGGCACGCGCTCGCCCGGCCGCACCATCAGCAGGTCGCCCGACCGCACCGCGTCGAGCGGCACGTCCTCGCCCGCCGTGTCCGCGGCATCGCGCAACCGCCGCGCGGTCCGCGGCTGCAGGTCGAGCAGCGCGCGCATGGCGCGCGAGGCGCGGGCCTTCGCGCGCGCTTCGAGCAGCCGCCCGAGCAGGATGAGCACGACGATGGTGACCGCGGTGTCGAAGTACACGTGCGCGCCGTGATGCTCGCCGACGGCGGCCGGCCACAGCGTGGCGACCGCCGAGTAGGTGAAGGCCGTCAGCGTGCCGAGGCCGACGAGCGTGTCCATGTCCGGGGCGCGGCGGGCGAAACCCTTCACCATGCCGCGCACGAATCCCCAGCCGGCGACGAACTGGACCGGAATCGTGAACAGCAGCTGCAGCAGGTTCGACGTGTCGCCCCGCAGGCGCAGCAGCCCGGGCAGGACCAGGTCCACGTGCGCGAGCACGAACACGACCGCGCCGAATCCGAGCCCAATGGCGAAGCGGCGGCGCACGTCCCGCACCTCGAGGTCGCGCTCGCGCCGCTCGGCGTCGTCGGCGACCGGGGTGCTGACGACGTGCGCATCGTAGCCGGCGCCGCGGACGGCGGCCGTCAGCGCCCCGGCGTCCACCACGCCCGCGAGCCCGACTTCGGCGCGATGCGTGGCGAGGTTGACCGCCGCGGAAGCGACGCCCGGCACCGAAGCGAGCGCCGATTCGACGCGGGCGACGCACGAGGCGCAGTGCATGCCGGAGACGCGCAGGCGCACGGTGTCCACCACCGGAGGCGGCGTCTGGGTTTCGCGGCGCAGGGTCTGCAGGGGAACGAAGGACATGATCGGACCTTTCCGTACCGGTTGGAGTCGCGTGCTTCGGGTGGGGATTCCTCTCCCGCCACGGCCGACGCCTCCTAGGCCGGAACCTTACACGGGCGGAACCGCGGCGCCCGCGCCCCCGGCCCCTTCGGCCTCTCCGGCCGCGTCGTCCCAGGCTTCGAGCCCGATCGAGCCCCGCCCGCACGCGGCACACGGCAGCCGGTAGCGGCGCAGCGCGGGATGGGCGAGCCATGGCGCGATGGCGGCGCGCGCCGCGCGCGGCTCGAAGGCGGCGATCGCGTCCCAGGCGCCCGCCACGGCCGCGTTCGCGTCCGCGAGCGCGGCCCCCCGCATCGGCGGCTCGGCGAGCAGCGCCGCGGCCAGCTCGCGAGCCAGTGGCTGCGCCACGCGCGCCGCGTCGCCAGCGCCCTCCGGCCCGAGGCGCGCCCAGGCGGCCAGAACCAGGGCGCGGTCCCAGAAGGTCGAGTGCTCGAGCAGGTCCTCGCCCTCGCGCAGCGAGACCAGGTCGGGATCGCCCAGCTCGCCGCCCTCGCGCCGGGCGAGCGTGCGTTCGGCCAGCAGCGCGAAGGCCAGCCGGCCCACGGTGGCTTCGCTCCAGTAATCCGGCGCCGCGCCCGCCTCGGCACGCGCCTCCGCGATGGCCTGCGCGTCCGGCCGGCCGGGCGTCGAGAGCACTGCGCGGTGCACGCGGAGCGAGGCTCGGTTCCAACGGGCCTCGCGGCCGTCACCGGCCAGCCGCAGGTCGGCGGCCGCCGACTCCCAGTCCCCGGCCTTCGCGTGCAGCGCGCCGCGCGCGAGCCGGGCCCGCGGGTCCTCGGCCAGCGCCAGCGCCCTCGTCCACTCCTCGAGCGCGCCGCCCGGGTCGCCGAGCCGCTCGCGCGCGATCGCGCGCGCCGCGTGCGATCGGGGCTCGTCGCTCCCGCCGGCCGCGAGCACCGCGCTCCACGCGCCGCGCGCCGCGGCGGCCAGCGCCTCCGCCAGCGGCGGCGCGTCGCCGTCGCGCACCGGCGGCGGCGTCAGGTCGGTCAGGAAGCGCGGCCGCGCGGGCAGCAGCGCCATCAGCGCTCCGGCGTCGCCCTCCCAGGCGGCGAGCGTGGCGTCGAGGTGCTGAAGCCGGCCCCACAGCTCGGCGAAGCGCGGCGCGCCCGTCGTCAGCGCGCCGCCGCACGCCGGGCAGGTCGGCGCCGCTCCCGCGGCCAGCAGCTGCGGGCGCTGGCAGGCCTCGCACCAGGCGTCGCGGCTTTCGCGCCCGCCGTCCTCTCCGGCCGCGCCCCGCGGGGCCGGGAGCGGGCCGATCCATGCCCCGACCGCGCAGGCGTCGCACGCGAGCCGCGCGCGCCCCCGGCTACTGGATGCCACCAAAGCTCTGCACGCGCGTGCCGCGTTCGAAGTAGATCTCCTTCTGGTCGTGCACCCCGAGCCGGAAGTAGTACTCGGCCTCGCCGCCCGGAATGAACGAGCGCGTGAAGACCGCGTCCCAGCAGTGCAGCCGGCGGGTCAGGCTGAAGCGCTGCGAGAGGATCTGGCGGCGGGTCACGTCGAGCGCGGTCGAATAGTCGAACTTCCAGTTGGGCGAGAGCTCGTAGGCGAGCACCGCGTTCGCCGACTTCTGTGCGCTCCACGAGGGGCCGGCGTAGCCGCCGCTGTAGGAATACGCGACCGACAGCCGCCACGACTCGCGAAAGTCGTCGTCGGAGACCAGCTGATCGGAACGCAGAGTCTGGTCCACCGCCAGCGCGGCGGGCTGCCGCCGGACGCCGCTGCTCGCCAGGTTGACGCCGATGTTGTACGACAGCGTGCGCAGCGGCCGCGGCGAATACACGTCCACGACGCTCGACAGCGCGCCGGCGGCGATGCCCGGCGGCTGCAGGACGAGCGAGGAGTTGAGCGGTCCGAAGGCGTGGGTGCCGGGCGCGTGCCGTTTGCTCCACAGGAAGTCGTACGTGCCGCTCGTCATCCACGACAGCAGGTTGTCGAGCCGGGTGATCTTGTCACCGTCCCGGAACTTGAGCTGGAAGCGCTGGTCCACGCCGAACTGCAGGTAGGCGGCCTCGAAGCCCGAGACGCCGATGCCGCCGAAGCTGTTGAAGCGGTTCCGGAGCGTCCCGGTCGTGTCGCGGTACTGCAGCGACTTGAACTCGGGGCTGTACACGACCGCCGCGCTCGGCGTGACGATGTGGCGCAGGCCGGCGAGCTTCGGCACGGGCGGCTTGAAGGTGCCGTAGAAGGTGCTGCTCAGCCCGAGCTGGCTCGACCACGTCGCGGCCGGCACGATGCGGTGCCCGAGCTCGTCGAAATCGAACACCGCCGCGTTGCTGGACAGCGTCGGCGAGGCGTTGAGCCAGCCCCACAGCCGGCGCGAGTCGGACAGCGACAGCGAGGTCTGGAAGCCCCGCCGGAGCGTCCGCTGCTGGCCGAGGGTGGTCGTCGAGTCGCGGATCGCGCCGAGCGAGTCGTACAGGTACGTGCGCCCGGCGACGAACGCCCGGCGGGTGCCGTAGCTGAGGAAGTTCGCGCTCAGGCTGAAGTAGGTCGTCGCGAGCGCGGTCTCGGCCTTCGTGTCCTTGAAGAGCCCCCAGCTGCCGAGCGTCCGGGTCGGCAGCACGAACGCGAAGCTCGGGGTGGAGGTCGTCAGGTTCGGCAGCGACGCGAACGTGCCCGGGTCCGGGCCGTGCAGCGGGCCGGTTCCGTCGGGATCCTTGATCGCCTCGTCCGCGTCGAGGTCCTGGATGCGGCTCAGGGCGCCGTTGAACGCCGCCCAGTCGGCGTTGTGCGAAACGGAGACGCTCGAGTTGAGGAAGCGGTTCAGCCGCTGCGCGAGCGTCGCGCCCGACAGCGGGCTGGCGCTGTAGTCGCGGCTCGAGGTGAAGTTGCCCCGGGCGACGAGCCGGGTGCGCGGCGTCAGGTCCTGCTGGTGGTCGGCCTCGAACACGTAGTCGTCGCGCCGCGTCGCGTCGTTGTGCTCGAAGCGGCCGTTGAAGCGTCCGTCGAACGCGTACAGGAGCTTGTAGTTGCCCTCGCCGCGGATCGCCCACGCCGGCTGCGCCTGGTAGTAGTCGCCCGACAGCGACAGGTCCATGTAGTCGTTGATCGCCCAGTAGTAGCCGGCGTTGCGCAGGAACTGCCCGGTGCGGTTGCTGAAGCCGAACTCGAACGTCGGGAACAGGAAGCCCGAGTGCCGCCCGGGCTTGATCGGGAACACGTAGAACGGCAGCGCCAGCACCGGCACGTTGCGCAAGTAGAAGACCACCGGCTTCGCGACCAGCTTGTCCTTCAGGTAGATCTTCATCTGCCGCGCCGCGAAGTGATAGTGCGGATGATCGAGGTCGCAGGTGCTGTAGGACCCGTGCAGGACGTCGAGCTGGTTCTCGCCCGCCTTGCGGATGCGGTCTCCGCGGTAGAGCCCCTGCTCGTACTTCGTCTCGGCCTGGTAGATGGTGCCGGTGCGCGACTCCAGGTCGTAGGTCATCAGGTGACCGTCCACGCGGTCGCCCTTGTCGAGCAGCACCGGGCTGCCCTGGGCGACGAGCGTTTGCTTCTCGCTGTCGAACTCGACGCGCCGGGAGCTCAGCTCGAGCTCGCGGTAGGTGAGGTGCGCCTGCCCCTCGAGCACGATCTGGTTCTTCGGCACCACGAACTCGATCACCCGGCCGTCGTACTTCACGACCTCGTTCGCCACCGCGAGCGAGTCCTTCGGGTCCACCGGCGAGCGGTATTCGCCCTGCGCGTGACCGACGACGCGCGCGCGATCCACCTTGCGGTCCTTGAACCACACGAGGATCGAGTCGCCGTTGGCGAGGTTCCGCTCCTGCGTCCTTCCCGCCGTGGCCGGGGCGGTGTACTCGTTCCGCGCCGCCCCGACCGCGAGCAGGCTGTCGATGCGGTTGCGGGTCACGAAAACGTCCACGCGCCGCCCGGTCAGCCGGCTCGTCTCGCCGGCGTTGTCGGCGCGCCCGCCCGCGTAGTCCATGACCGCGTCGCCGTGCACGACGACCCGCTCGAGGCGGCGGTCCACCGCGACGGTCTCGAGCGTGTCGCCCGTCACGACCGTCTCGTTGTCCCAGGCGCGCGGGCTGCCGTACAGGAAGCCGTGCCCGGTCGAGTCGTTGAACACCGCGCGATTGGCGCGCACGCGCATGGTGTCGCGCGTGACCTGCACCGAGTCCACCGCCTCGGCGATCTTGCGGGCCGAGTCGAGGCGCAGCAGCAGCGCCGTCATGGTCGTGACGGCGCCGTCCTTGTCGCGCGTGGTCATGACCGGCCCGCCGGTCGCGACCGCGACGCGCGAGCGGCGGTCGAAGTCCACGCGCTGCGACGCCAGCTCGACGTCGTTCTCGTCGTCCCAGCCATGCACGTTGCCGCGCGCCTTCACGAGCATCGAGTCGCGCAGGTAGGTGGTTTCGTCGGCGCTCAGCCGCTGCTTCTTCTCGTGACCGGTCACGCCACCGCCGAGATGGGCCGTCCCGGTCGAGCGGTCGTACCAGCCGTAGGGCGCGCGCAACACCGCCTCGCGGTCCACGATCACCACGTCGCCGTCCAGGTTGAGCCGGTCGTCGTTCTCCGAGAAGGTCGCGTGCCGGCAGGTCACGGTCGTGGTGCTGTCCACCAGGCGGACGTTCCCCGTCAGGTCGATCAGGCCGTTGCTGCGCTCGTAGCGGCCGTTGTCGGCGGTCAGCACGGTCTTGCCGCGCGTCACCCGCAGGTTGCCGTTCAGGAACAGGACGTCGCCCGCTTCGGTGCGGCCGCCGGTCATGTTGTCGGCGGTGATGTGAAACGGCGGCTCGGCCGGCGCCGCGGCCGCGCCCGGCGCGGTCAGCGCCAGCGCCAGCGCCAGCGCGGCCGCCGCCCGGTGGCGGCGGGCCCGGGCGCTCACTGCTGCTCGCCCGGCGCGCCGCCGAACGCCTCCATCGCCTCGCCGACCGCGAACAGCGAACCGCACAGCAGCACGCGGCCCGGCGCGGTCCCGCGGCCGTCGGGGCCGTGGTCCAGCCACGGAGCGAGGGCCTCGCGCACTCCCGGCGCCGTTTCGGCCTCGATCCCGAGGCCGCGGGCGATCGCGGCCAGCCGCGCCGGCTCGAACGCCCGCTCGCTGCGCGTGCGGCCGAGCACGAGGCGGGCCTGTGGCGCGAACGCCTGCAGGCGCTGGAGCATGGCGCGCGCGTCCTTGTCGTGCCCGCAGGCGAACACGATCGCGACCGGCGGCTCGAAACCCAGGTCCTCGCGCCAGGCGTGCACCAGCTCGCGAACGCCGTCGAGATTATGGGCGCCGTCCCACCACAGCCGTCGCACCGCGGGCGAGGGCTCGAGCCGGCCCGGCCAGCGCGTCCGGGCGAAGCCTTCGCGCAGCGCGTTCAGCGAGATCGGAACGCCGCCCCGGGCCAGCAGCGAGAGCACCGCGAGCGCGACGCGCGCGTTGGCGCGCTGGTGGCGGCCGCGCAGCGTGGTCTGCAGCCGGAACGTCCCCCACGGTTCGCACTCGACCGTGAGTCGCGTGCCCCAGCCGCCGTACTGCGCGTGCGTCACGTCCACCAGGTCGCGCGCCTGGTGCAGCGGCGCGCCGACCTCGCGGGCGACGCGCGCGACGGCGCTCGCGGCGACGTCGTGCTCGACTCCCGAGACCGCGGGCACTCCGGGCTTGAGGATCCCCGCCTTCTCGATCGCGATGCGCTCGTGCGTGTCGCCGAGGACCTCCGCGTGGTCGAGGCCGATGCTGGTGATCGCGCAGACCTGCGGGCGCAGCACGTTGGTGGTGTCGAGACGGCCGCCCAGCCCCACTTCGACCACCGCCCAGCGCACGCCGTGGCGGGCGAACCAGTCGAACCCGAGCGCGGTCGCCACCTCGAAGAACGTCCGGTCCCGCGCGACGGGCAGCGCCTCGATCGCCGCCAGGCGCTCCGCCAGCGGACCTTCGTCCGGCCAGCGGCCGCTCACCCGGATGCGCTCGCGGAAGTCCACCAGGTGCGGCGAGGTGAACAGGCCCGTCTCGAGCCCGCAGGCGCGCAGGGCGCCCTCGACCAGCGCGCACACCGAGCCCTTGCCGTTCGTGCCGGCGACGTGCACCGCGCGGAAGGTGTCCTGCGGGTCGCCGAGCGCGCCGAGCAGGCTGCGGGTGCCTTCGAGGTCCAGTTTGTCGCGACGGCGCTCGAGGCCGTAGAGGGCTTCGAGCTGCCGCTGAAGCGTCGAGCTCACGGAGATGCTGCCGTTCGGGAGTTCAGGAGTCCGACCGGGGGGCGTTGGGATCGTACGCGTGCGGGGAGGAACCGCCTTCGGGCGCGAAGCCGCGCGTCGAATGCCAGAAGTAGCGCAGCAGTTCGCCCACTTCAACACGCATCTGCTTGCGGTGGATGATGCGGTCCACGAAGCCCTTCTCGAGCACGAACTCGGCGCGCTGGAAGCCCTTGGGCAGATCCTCGCCGATGGTCTGGCGGATCACCCGCGCGCCGGCGAAGCCGACCAGCGCCCGCGGCTCGGCCACGATGACGTCGCCGAGCGAGGCGTACGAGGCGAGCACGCCGGCCGTGGACGGATCGGTCAGCACCGAGACGAACGGCAGCCGCTGTTCGCGCAGGCGGGCGAGCAGCACGCTCGTCTTCGCCATCTGCATGAGCGACAGGATGCCCTCCTGCATGCGCGCGCCACCGGTGGCCGACACGATGACGACGGCACGGCGTTCCCGCATGCCGTCCTCGATCGCCCGCGCCACCTTCTCGCCCACCACCGAGCCCATCGAGCCGCCCATGAAGAAGAAGTTCATGAGCGCGACGCTCACCGGGACACCGCCGAGGGTCGCGACGCCGGCGATGGCCGCGTCCTTCTCGCCGGTCTCCTTGCGGGCGGCGGCGAGCCGGTCGGGGTAACGCATCCGGGCGTCACGGAACTCGAGCGGGTCCGCCGCCTCGAGGTCCGCGTGCCGCTCGGCGAAGCTGTCCGGGTCCAGCAGGTAGCCGGCGTACTGGCGGCCGGGTACCCGGAAGTGGTGGTCGCAGTTCGGACAGGTCCAGAGGTTCTCCTCGAGAACCGTCTGGAACAGGGCCTCCCCGCAGCTGTCGCACTTGGTCCACAGCCCCTCGGGAAGGTCCGGGCGCTCGGGCCTGGGGCTGCTCTTGATGCCGGTGCGTTCGCGCTTGAGCCACGACATGCGGTTCGGGAATCCCTTTCGGGGAGCGGCGGCCCGTCGGCGCCGGCCCGCGTCCGCCGCGGGCCGGGACACCTTATTACGGCGGCACGGGACAGGGCCAGCCCCGCGCGCCCGGCGGCGCCGGACCGGCCGGCCGGCCCGCGCCGGCGCGACGGCGCCCCGCCGCGGCGGCCTTGCGCCGTGCCCGGAGTACCCCTCACAGTGCCGTGCATGTCCGAGATTTCGGCCCGGGCTCCGGCCGCACGGACACCGCCGCCCGAGTCCGTGCGCATCGCCCGCAAGCACCACGCCCTCGTCCGCTTCTCCCACTGGGCCAACGTTCCGCTGCTCGCAGGGCTCGTCGCTTCGGGGCTGGCGATCTACTGGGCGGCGCCGGTGTTCCGGCACGCGTTCGACCCGGCGAGCGGGACCCGCGACGGTCTGGCCACGCTCAGCGTCCGGATCGCCCGGCTGCTCCACGACACCGGCGGCGACCCGCGCAACTGGATCTACGACCACCTGAGCCTCGGCACCCGGATGCTCGCGACCTCGCTGCGTCTCCACTGGGCGCTCGCCTACCTGTTCATGGCGAACGGGCTGCTCTACGCGGTCGGCCTCGCCGCCGGCGGCGGCTGGCGCGCGCTGCTGCCGCGCCGCGGCGACGGCGCCGAGGCGTTCGCCATGCTGCGCTACTACCTCGGCGCGCTCCCGGCCGCGCTGCGGCGCCGTCCGTGGCCGCACCCGCCGGTGGCGGGCAAGTACAACGCGCTGCAGCGCGCGGCCTACCTGTCCATGCCGGTCTTCGGAGTGCTGGTCGTTGCCTCGGGCTGGGCGATGCACAAGCCCGTGCAGCTCGGCTGGCTCGAGCGAATGTTCGTGAACTACGACGGCGCCCGCGTGGTGCACTTCGTGTCCATGTGCGTGCTCGCCGTCTTCGTCGTGCCGCACGTGATCCTGGTCGCGGCCGACGGCTTCGACACGTTCCGCTCGATGATCACGGGCTGGACGAAGCGCCTGAAGGAGGACGGTCATGGACACGCCTGAGCGCCCGCGCGAGGACGAGGCGGCGCCCGCGGCGGCCGGACCGCGCGAACCCGCGGCGCCGGCCGCGACGCCGCCGCCCGGGGACGAGGCTCGCGAGCCCGACGCGCCGGCGGCGAAACCGGCCGCCGCCGCGCCTGCGCCCGTGCGGCGTTCGCCGTTCGCCGAGCCGCCGGAGACGGTCGAGTCCGTCCCCCGCAGGGCACTCGACGCGCGCTCGCGGCGCGACTTCCTGCTGTTCGCGCTCGGCGCGCTCGCGGCCGGTCTCGGCTCCTGGTGGCTGCTGCCCGATCGGACGCGTTCGCGGCTGCTGCCGCAGGCCGGGCACGACGTGCTCGACACGTTCGCCGCGCGCGTCGGACTCACCCGGGAGCGCCGCGAGGCGGCGCTGAACCACGCGCTCACCTTCGACGACGACGTCGCCGAGGCGCTCTATTCGCGCGACCGCCGCGTCCGCACGTACGAGCGTTCGGTGCCGGGAGCGCTGCGCAACAACTACAACGGCCGCACGCCCGGGCCGGAGTACCTCGCCTCGTGGCGGCTGCGCCTCTCGGGGCTCGCGGACGGCACGACGCGCGAGCTCACCGCCGGCGAGATCCTCGCGCGGCTCCCGTTTCGCGAGCAGCGCACGCGGCTTGTCTGCGTCGAGGGCTGGAGCTGCGTCGCCTGGTGGGGTGGCGTGCGCTTCGCCGACCTGCTCGCCGCCTATCCGCCCGCACCGGGCGCGCGCTGGGCTTCGATGCGCTCGGCCGTGAACCTCGACTATCGCGGCAATCCCGATCCCTACTACGTCTCCCTGGATCTCGAGACCGCACGCCACACGCAGACGCTGCTCGCCACCCACCTGGATGGCCGGCCGCTCACGGTCGCGCACGGCGCCCCGCTGCGGCTCGTCGCCCCGATGAAGCTGGGCCTCAAGAACATCAAGGCCCTCACCGGGCTCGAGTACACGGCCGCGGAGCCCCGCGACTACTGGGCCGAGCGCGGCTACTCGAAGTACGACGGTCTCTAGCGGGCCGCGGCGCGCGCGGCGCGCTGGACGCGGGGCATCGCGACCGTCCGCGAGGACGGCTGTCAGCCTTCGCCGCGCGCGATCGCCAGCGCCGTGTCGAGCGGCGCGGTCATGAGCAGCGCGTCCTCGAGCGGGTGGGTGTAGTAGCCGCGCCGCAGGCCGGCCAGCCGGAAGCCGTAGGCGCGGTAGAGGGCCTGGGCGGCGGCGTTGGACGCCCGCACCTCGAGCGTCACCGTGCGCACGCCGTGCGTCGCGCCGTGCTCGAACAGGTCGGCGAGCAGCGCGCGCGCGACGCCGTTGCGCCGCTGGCCCGGCGCGGTCGCGAGGTTCTCGAGACTCGCGGCGGGCTCGCCGACGGTGCTGACCGCGTAGCCGGCGATGGCGCCCTCGCGCTCGGCGACGCGCGCCCGCGAGAAGTAGCGGCCCGCCGCACTGCTCCGCTCGGGAGTGGTCAGCAGCTCGCGGAACAGCGATTCCGGCCACGGGTCGCCGAAGACGCGCTGCTCGATCGCGACGACCGCCGGCAGATCGTCCTCCCGCAGGTCCCGCAGCGTGATCGGAACCGCTCCCGAGACCGCCCGGCGAACCCGCTCCTCGGCCTGGGCCGAGCGCACGTACACCGGCTCCGCCTCGCGCCCGGCCGCGGGCAGGCCTCCGCCGGGGCCGTCCGGGAGGCGAACAGCGGCCGCGAGATCGAGGGCCGAGAGCCCGTCGTGACGGAACTCCAGCGCCGTCGAGGTCGGATGCCACCGCTCGAGCCGCTCGCGTTCGCGCCCCGCGCCGGGTCCGATGAAGCGCACCGTGTGCCCGGGAAGCAGCGCCAGCGCCTCGGCGACCGCCTCGCGCAGGGCCTCGGCGGGCAGCACGCGCGGCGCGGCGAGCTGCGAGGTGGCGCCGCGCGCGTCCACTCGGTAGAAGCCCGCGTAGACATCGCGCCGGCCGGCGTTGACAAGCGGCACGACGAGTGCGCGGCGCGCCGGCGAAGCGTGCGCGAGGGCTGCGAGGCTCGAGGCGCCGGACAACCGCGCGCCGGAGGCGAACGCGAAGGCCCGGGCCGTCGCCAGCCCGACGCGCACGCCGGTGAACGAGCCCGGCCCGAGGTCGGCCCCGACCCAGGCGAGCGAATCCGGCGCCGTCCGCGCTTCGGCCAGCGCCTGCATGACGAGCGGCGTGAGGCGGCGCGTGTGGCCGTGACCGACGTTCTCGACGAGGTGCGCGAGCACGCCGTCGGGCGAGACGACCGCGACCTCGACGTGCTCGGTGGCGGCCTCGATCGCGAGCCCGGTCACGCGCGCTCCGGCAGCGCCCGCCAGGCGGCGAGCAGTTCGCGGCCGCGCACGGAACCGGCCGCGGGCAGGGAGGCCTCGATCTCCCGCAGGTCTCCCTCCCCCGGCGTGAAGCGCAGCGCCAGCGCGTCCGCCAGCCAGTGGGCCGGCAGGCGCTCGCCCCACTCGACCACCAGCGCGCCCTGCTCGGCGTATTCGTCGAGTCCGAGCCCGTCCACCTCGCCGGTGACGAGCCGGTAGAGGTCGAGATGATACAGGCGCGGCGTGCCGGCGTACTCGTTGACGAGCGTGAACGACGGGCTGCGCACGCGCGCCTTCGGGTCGAGGCCGCGCGCCAGACCGGCCACGAACCGCGTCTTGCCGGCGCCCAGCTCGCCGTTCAGCGCGAGCACGTCGCCGGCGCGCAACGCCGGAGCGAACGCCGCGCCGAGGCGTTCGGTCTCCCCGACCGACGCGGTCCGCCGCACCCCTGTCGCGCTCACGTTCCGGTTCGCGGGGCCTTCGGCCGCAGCGTCACCAGCGGCAGGATCATCTCCTCGATGGACACGCCGCCGTGCTGGAACGAGCCGTGGTACTGGCGCTCGTACTCGTGGAACTTCGTCGGATAGACGAAGTAGTAGTCCTCGCGCGCGAGCACGTAGTTCTTGCTCACCGCGTCGTCGGGCAGCAGGTACTCGGCCGGCTTGCGCACGATGATCGCGTTCTTGGCGTCCGTGTTGAGGTTGACCCCGAACTTGTAACGCAGGTTCGTGCTGGCCTCGCGGTTGCCGTACACGAGCGCCGACCGCCGCCCGAGCACCGCGCCGTGATCGGTGGTCACCACCACGGTGCAGTCCTGCGTCGCCAGCGCCTGGAAGATCTCGTACAGGGGCGAGTGCGTGAACCACGCCTTCATCACCGCGCGGAACGCCGCCTCGTCGGGCGCCAGCTCCTGCAGGATGTCGCTCTCGCTGCGGCCGTGCGCGAGGATGTCGAGGAAGTTGAACACCATCGAGACCAGCGGCACGCCGCCGAACGAGTTGATCTGGCGCCGCGTCGCGTGCGCCTCGTCCACGTCGTAGATCTTGAGGTACTTGGGCGGCGTCGCGGGCGTCGCGCCGAGCCGCTCGAGCTGGAAGTCGAGCAGCTGGCGTTCGAAGCGGTTCCGCGCGCGCTCGTCGCCGGCCGTCTCCTGCCAGAGGTCCGGGTGGCGGCGCTGCATGTCGGCGGGCAGCAGGCCCGAAAAGATGGCGTTGCGCGAGTAGGGCGTCGCGGTCGGCAGGATCGAGCAGTAGTACTCGCGCTGGACCTCGAACCAGTCCTCGAGCAGCGGCTCGAGCGTGAACCACTGGTCCAGGCGCATGCAGTCCACGATGATGAAGATCACCCGCCGCCCGGCCTTGAGGTGCGGCACCACCGCGCGGCGCACGACGTCGGTCGAGAGCGTCGGCCGGTTCTCCGTCCCGCCCTTCGACGCCGCCTGGACCCAGCCCGGGTAGCGCTCCTCGATGAATTTCGAGAACTCGGCGTTGAGCCCGCGCCGGAAGTCCCCGTGCGCCTGCTGCAGTCCGGCCTCGGGCGCCCCGTCGAGCGAGACGTCCCACTTCGAGACCTCGACGGCGAGGTTCGACCAGCCCTCCCAGTCGAGCCGGCGCAGGTCGAGCGACTGCCAGCGCTGCATCTCGCCCACGTACTCGCGGGCGCGCTGCGAGTCCTGCAGCTTCTGCGCGTCGAACACCCGCTTGCAGGCGAGGAACACCTGCGACGGATTGACCGGCTTGATCAGGTAGTCGGTGATGCGCCTGCCGATCGCCTCCTCCATGAGCGTTTCCTCCTCGCTCTTGGTGATGAGGATGACCGGCAGCGCCGCCTCGCGGGACTTGAGTTCGGCCAGCGTCTCGAGGCCGCCCAGGCCCGGCATCATCTCGTCAATGAGCAGGACGTCGAAGTGCTCCCGGGCGAGCGCGGTGAGCGCGTCGTGGCCGCTGGGCACGGCGGTGACTTCGTAGCCCTTCTGCTCGAGGAACCGGATGTGCGGCTTGAGCAGGTCGATTTCGTCGTCGGCCCAGAGGATATGTCGGCGGGTTTCGGTCGGCATGGCGTCCCGTGTGTGCGGCGGGGTGGGTCGGGGGTCGCGGCGCGGGCATGTTCGGCGGCCCGGCGGGACCGGTCAAGGCCGGGCGTTCACCCGCGACGCCGTCCGGCCCCCCGCCGGTCCGTGCCGCCCGCGGCGAACTGCACTACATTGCCCTCCGGGTCGCAGTTCCTTCACCGCCCATCGCGAGGCCGACGTGATCACGTGCCGAGACTTCCGCGCGCTCCCCGTGGCCGTCCTGTTCGCCGCGGCGTTCACCGCGCTTGCGGCGGGAACCGCACCGGCGGCGACGCCGGCACAGCCGATTCCCGCCGCCGTCACCGCGGCGGCCGGCGAGATCGCGGGCGGCCGCCTGCACGCCGACGTGGCGTTCCTCGCCGACGACCTGCTCGAGGGCCGCGGCACGGCGACGCGCGGCTACGACCTCGCCGCGGCCTACGTCGCCGCGCGCATGGCCGCGCTCGGCCTCGAACCCGCGGGCGACTCGTTGTTCCACCAGCGCGTGCCGCTGCGCCGCGCGGTGCTCGACGAGGAGCGCACGACGCTGTCGCTCGTCCGCGGCGAGGCCGAGCAGCCGCTTGCGCTCGGGCGCGACGCCCTGGTCCAGCCCGACTTCCTGCGCGAGGTCTGGTCCACCGACGCGCCGATCGTGTTCGCGGGATTCGGCGTTTCGGCGCCCGAACTGGGGCACGACGACTTCGCCGAGCTCGACGTGCGCGGCAAGGTCGTGGTCGAGTTCCGCGGCGCGCCGCCCCGCTTTCCGCACGACGAGCGCGCCTACTACTCGCACAGCCTCGTCAAGGAGCAGGCCGCGGTCTCGCGCGGCGCGGTGGGAATCCTGCAGGTGCTCAAGCCCGCCGACCAGGTCCGCCAGCCGTGGGACCGCACGCGCCGGCAGTCGCGTCTGCCGAGGTACCGATGGGTGGACGAAGGCGGCGCACCCGCGAACGTGCAGGCGCTTCTCGAGCTGAGCGCGCGCCTCTCACCCGACGGCGTCGCGGCCGTCTTCGCGGGCGCGCCGAAATCGTTCGGCGACGCGGCGACCGCCGCCGATTCGGGTCAGGCGGGCGGGTTCGATCTCGAGCCGCGCGTGCGGGCCCGGGTGGTGACCCGCCAGTCGGCCGCGGCGAGCGCGAACGTGCTCGGCCTGCTGCGCGGTTCCGACCCGCGCCTCGCGAACGAGGCGATCGTCGTCAGCGCCCACCTCGACCACCTCGGCATCGGCCAGCCGGTGGACGGGGACTCGATCTACAACGGCGCCTACGACAACGCCTCGGGCACGGCGATGATGCTCGAGGTCGCGCGCGCGTTCACGCGCCTGCGCATCCGCCCGCGTCGCTCGATCCTGTTCGTGGCGCTGACCGGCGAGGAGAACGGACTGCAGGGCTCCGACTTCCTCGCCCGCAGGTCCGCCCCCGCGGGCCTGGACCTGGTCGGCGACATCAACCTCGACATGATCCTGATGCTGAACCCGCTGACGCGCGTCGTCGCCATCGGGGCCGAGCACTCGAGCCTCGGGCCGGTGCTCGAGCGGGCCGCCAGACTGGCCGGCCTCGCGGTCGTGCCCGATCCCTCGCCCGAGGAGGTCGTGTTCGTGCGCAGCGACCAGTTCTCGTTCGTGAAGCAGGGCGTGCCCGCGATCTTCCCCGTCTCGGGCGACGACGGCACCCCCGAAGCGGCCGAAGCCGTGCGCAAGTGGAGGGAGGAGCGCTACCACGCTCCGGGCGACGACCTGGCGCAGCCGTTCGACTGGGAGGGCGGCGCGCGATTCACGCGCATGGCCTTCCTCGCCGCCTGGCTGGCGGCCGACGCCCCGCAGGCCCCGCGCTGGATCGAGGGCGACTTCTTCGGGCGCCGCTTCGGCGCGCGGCGCTGACTCCCGGCTGCCCGGCCCCACCCGGCGCGAAACAGCCGGGGGCGGGCCTGCGCCGAGAGCAACCCGCGCCACCGACTCGCCGTAGAGCCCGTCGTCCGCCACCGACCTCGGGAGGTTCTTTCATGCGCCCCATCGTGTTCACCGCCGCCGCGCTCGCGGCCCTCACGCTGGCCACCCCGGCCCACGCCGCGAAGGTCCGCGACTGGAACAAGTCCTGGAACGTGTCCAGCACGCCGGTGATTCGCATTGTGACCGACGAGGCCAGGGTCCGCGTCCACCGCGGCGAAGGCGGCAGGGTGGTCGCGCGCGTCCACTACTCGGTCAGCTCCTGGGGCCTGACGAGCGGCCCGCGCGAGCCGAAGGTCGAACTCGAACAGTCGGGGGACACCGTGCGCATCGTGGCGCGCGAGCAGCACGACTGGGTCGTCTTCGGCGCGATCGAAACGAAGTTCGAAGTGGACGTGACCGTCCCCGGGGATTGCGACCTGTCGGCGCGCAGCGGCGACGGCAGCATCAACTGCGAGGCACTGCAGGGCGCGATCGCCCTCGAGTCCGGCGACGGCGCCATCCGCGCGACCGGCCTGCGCGGCGACGTCGTGCTCATGAGCGGCGACGGCGGCATTGACGCCGACAGCCTCGACGGCTCACTCCTCGCGCGCACCGGCGACGGCCGGCTGCGCGTCGCGGGGCGCTTCGACCGGCTCGACCTGCGGACCGGCGACGGCCGCCTCGAGGCCACCGTTCGCGCCGGCTCGCAGGCGGCCGAAGCCTGGAACGTCGAGAGCGGCGACGGTTCGATCACGCTGCGGATTCCGCGTGACCTGAGCGTCCTGCTCGACGCCGGCACCCGGGACGGCGCGTTGCGCGTGGACCTGCCCGTCACGACCCGGGGCGCGATCCGCCACGACACGCTCGCCGGCTCCCTCAACGGCGGCAGCGTTCCGCTGCGGGTGCGCAGCGCCGACGGCGACATCACGCTCGCGCTGTCGCCGTAGCGCCGGCCGGCGTCAGGTCGGGAAGCGAATCACCATCACGGTGCCCTGGCCCGGGGCGCTGCTGCGGATCTCGATGCGGCCCGCGTGGTACTCCTGCACGACCCGCCGCGCCAGCGCCAGTCCCAGCCCCCAGCCCCTGCGCTTCGTCGAGTAGCCGGTCTCGAACGCCCGTCGCTGCTGCTCGCGCGTCATGCCGCGGCCGTTGTCGCTGACGGTGATCTCGACCTCCTCGGTCTCGGCCCGGCGCTCGACCGCGACCTCGATCACCGCCGGCCGCTTGTCCACGGCGTCGAGCGCGTTGATCAGCAGGTTTTCGACCGCCCACTCGATGAGCTCGCGGTTCAGGTTGATGGGCGGAACCTCGCCGTAGCGCTCTCGCAGCTCGAGGCCGCCGGCCCGCTGCGGCAGCCGGCGGCGCACGTAGGCCGCCGCCTCGCGCACGACCGGCGTCACGTCCTGCAGCTGCAGCTGCGGGGCGGAGCCGATCTGGCTGAAGCGCTGCGCGATCCGGCTGAGCCGCTCGATGTCGCGCTCCATGTCGTCGAGCGTCTCGCCCAGCTCCTGGCGGGGAATCGTCGCCGGTCCGCCCGCCGGCGCCGACTCGACGTGCGCGCGCAGCAGCTCGACCCAGCCGAGCAGGCTCGACAGCGGCGTGCCCAGCTGGTGCGCCGTCTCCTTCGCCATGCCCACCCAGATCGTGCGCTTCTCGGCCGCGCGGATGCCCGCGAGGCCCGACATGCCGAGCAGCAGCAGCAGTCCCGTTCCGCCGACGGCCAGATACGGCATCCAGCGCAGCCGGTCGAGCACCGGCGGCTCGCCATAGTGCAGCATGCCGAGCACGCGTCTGGTGTTCGGCTCCGTCATCGGGATCGGGGCATGGCGCCGGTCCAGCTCGGGGATGCGCGCGCTGACCTTGCGGATGCGCGCCGAGACGGGCGGCGAAATCGGCAGGCCGATCGTCAGGCTGTCGAGCGACTCGCTCGGCACCAGCGCCGGATCCACCCCGACTTCCCGCCAGGCGCGCGGCAGCCCCGTCGTGTCGGTGATGACGATCGGGAAGTCGATGTTCGCGATGACATCGGTGAAGATCGCGCGGATCTGCGGGTTGTCGGTCGCCGGGAACGAGGCCTGCGCGCACAGGCGCGCGAGCACGCCGGAGGTCGTCGAGACCTGCGCCGACAGCCGCCCCACCATCTGGTTGGTGAACAGGAAGACCGCCGCCACGAGCAGTCCGCCGCCGACAAACAGGCCGGTCCTGAGCAGCAGCGTGCCGCGCAGCGGTCCGGGTGCGTCCGGCTGTTCCATGGGGCGAGGGCCTCCCGGGCGGCGGCCCTCGGGCCGCCGCTCCACCGCGGGGTCAGGCGTTCGCCGGCCTCAGTTCCTCGAGGCCGCCGAGGTACGGACGCAGAGCCTTCGGGATCGCCACCGACCCGTCGGCGCGCTGGTGGTTCTCGAGCAGCGTCGCGAACGTGCGCGGCAGCGCGACGCCCGACGCGTTGAGCGTGTGCGGGTACTCGACCTTCGCCCCGGCCTCCCGGCGGAAGCGCATGCCCATGCGGCGCGACTGGAAATCCTCGAAGTTCGAGCACGAGGAACATTCCAGCCAGGCGCCGGTGCCGGGCGACCAGACCTCGAAGTCGTAGCACTTCGCGGCGGCGAAGCTCATGTCGCCGCTGCACAGCAGCACGACCCGGTAGGGCAGCTCGAGCGCCTCGAAGACGTCGGCCACGTCGCGCGCCAGCGATTCGTGCTCGTCGTAGCTCGTCTCGGGCGGCACGATCCGGACCAGCTCGACCTTGTCGAACTGGTGCACGCGCACCATGCCGCGCGTGTCGCGGCCGGCGGCACCCGCCTCGCGGCGGTACGAAGCGCAGTACGCGGTCGCGCGCATCGGCACCGTGCCGGGCTCGAGGATTTCGTCGCGCCAGATGTTCGTGACCGGCACTTCCGCCGTCGGGTTGAGGAACAGGTCGTCCTCGCCGATGTGATACATGTCGCCTTCCAGCTTGGGCAGCTGCCCGGTGCCGTACAGCGCGGCGCGGCGCACGACGTGCGGCGGCGAGTACTCGCGGTAGCCGTGCCGGGTGGTGTGCAGGTCGAGCATGAAGGCGATGAGCGCCCGCTCGAGGCGCGCGCCGAGGCCGGTGAAGAGCAGGAATCCCGAGCCCGAGATCTTGCTCGCGCGGTCGAAGTCGAGGAGCCCGAGGTTCGTGGCCAGGTCCCAGTGGGGCTTCGGCTCGAAGTCGAACTTCGGCACCTCGCCCCAGGTGCGCACGAGCTGGTTCTGCGCCGCGTCGCGGCCGGGCGGCACGCTCGCGTGCGGCAGTTGCGGGATCCAGCCCGCGAGCGTCGTGCTTTCCTCCTCGAGCGTGCGCAGCTCGGCGTCGAGCTCCTTGACGCGCTCGCCGACCGCGCGCATCTCGGCGATCTGCGCCGAAGCGTCCCCGCCGGACTTCTTGAGCCCGGCGATCTCCTCGCTCGCGGCGTTGCGCTTCGCCTTGAGCTGCTCGGTCTCGTGCAGCAGCGCGAGCCGCCGTTCCTCGAGCTGATAGAAGCGGCCGAGGTCCACCGTCATGCCCTTCAGGGCGATGCCGGCCTCGACCTTGTCGCGGTTGGCGCGCAGGAATTTCAAGTCGTGCATGGGGTCCCCGTCCCGGAAGGAAGGCCGCGCGGCCCGCAGCGGCGCGGCGCGAACAGGCGCGCAGAGCAAACCCGAAACGACAGCACGGCGCAAGCGCGCCGGCGCGGCCGGCACGGCCCCGGACCGGCGCGGGCCGCGCGGATCCGTCAGGGCTTCAGCGTGTCCTCGATGCGGCGATCGGGAACCAGCCAGACGACCGCGACCGCCGCGTACAGGGCGAGCGCCAGGCCGGGCACGAAGAACGTGGTCGCGAGGGCGGTCAGGTACATCACGACCGAGATCCTGCCCTTGAAGTCGCCGCCGATGGCGCGCGCCAGCGCCGTCTCGGAGCCGTGCAGCGCCAGCAGCGCGCGCACCAGCAGGTAGTAGGCGATCGCCGCCATCAGCAGCACGACGCCGTAGGCGAACGCCGGCACGGCGCCGAAACCGGTCTCGCCCATCCACGCCGTCACGAACGGCAGCAGCGACAGCCAGAACAGCAGGTGGAGGTTCGCCCACAGCACCCGGCCGTTCACGTGCTGCACCACGTGCAGCAGGTGATGGTGGTTGTTCCAGTAGATCCCGACCATCACGTAGCTCAGGACGTAGCTGAGGAACACCGGCCACATCGGCAGCAGGGCCCTGAAGCTGGGCTCGTGCGGAACCTTCAGCTCCAGCACCATGATGGTGATGATGATGGCGACGACACCGTCGCTGAAGGCTTCCAGACGCCCTCGGGTCACGACTCCTCCGTGAGCTCAGGGGTGGGCGGTGCTGTCCTCGAGCTGAGCGCCCGCGAGCGCGCGCGCCTTCGCGTAGGCCTGGCGTGCCTCGTCGTCCCGTCCGAGCTTCGCCAGCGCCATGCCGAGGCCGTAGTAGGCGGCCGGATCGTCGGGTTCGGCGACCGCGGCGCTCGCGTAGCGGCGGGCGGCGGTCGCGAACTCGCCGGCGCGATAGGCGACGTTGCCCGAATCGATCAGCGCCTGCGAGCGTTGGAACGAGCCGGGCCGCGCGGCCGGGGGCGCGCCGCGGGCGCAACCGGCGACCGGCGTCAGGGCGAGCAGCGCCGCGAGGGCGAATCCGGGTGCGCGCATGGGAGCGGCACTATGCAGAGGCGGCGACTCCCGGGCAAGCCCGCGGGCGGGTCACGGCGCGGGCGCCGCGGGCGTGCGCGCACGCCCCAAGCGAAAGCCCCGCTGCCGTCATGGCCTCGGGGCCGGTGCTGGATCGAGGGGTGCTTCGCGTTCGCCGCGGTCTGGACCTGGCGGTTCGACCGCATCAGGCGCCTGCTGGCGCCCAGGGTGCGTGGGTCACGTCCGTGTCGCGCGTTCCCGGCGTATGCGAAGCACGCGCCGGCGAACCGTTACTTCTTCTTCGGCTTCGGCTTCTTCGGGTTGGCCTTCTTCTTCACGCGCGCCGCCTGGTTCTTCTTGCGGCGATCGGTGACCTTGCGCGGCTTCGCCCGCGTGGCCGGGGCCTTCGCCGCCTCGCCGTCCTTCTTCGTCGGCTTGCTCGCCCGCGCGGCGTAGATGCCGGCGCGGCGGAACAGCGACGCCGCCTGTTCGGAGGGCTGCGCGCCCTGCGCGATCCAGCCCTTGACCTTCTCCTCGTCCATCTTGACCGCGAACGGCTTCGCGATCGGATCGTAGTAGCCGAGGATCTCGACGAACCGGCCATCGCGCTGACGGCGGGAGTCCGCGACGACGATCCGGTAGAAGGGCCGCTTCTTCGCGCCGGCCCGCTTCATGCGAATGACGACCGCCATGCTGTGTTGCCTCCAGTCGGAATGCCTTCGGGTCCGCGCGGCGCGGACCGATTTCGCGCTTCGGTGCTTCCCGCGACGCCGCCGTGATCGCCTGGCGCGCGCACACCGGGCGCGCGCCCACGGGGCCGCAAAGGGCGGGCATAGTGCCCTATCGGGCGGCCCGCGCGCAACCCGGCCGAACTATCTGGGGCGCATCCGCCCGCGCAGGCCGGCGAGGCCGCGCGGGCCCTTCTTCAGGGCCTTCATCATGGTTCGCGCCTGCTCGAAATCGCGGATCAGGCGGTTCACGTCGGAGACGTGCGTGCCGCTGCCGGCGGCGATGCGGCGGCGGCGGCTGCCGTCCAGCAGCCGCGGATTGCGGCGCTCCTTGATCGTCATGCTGCACAGGATCGCTTCGTACTGCCGGAAGGTCTCCTTCTGCGGGCCCAGCTTCGCCGCGGCGTCCTTCGGCACGCCGGGCATCATCTTGAGCAGATCCTCCAGCGGCCCCATCTTGCTCACCTGCCGCAGCTGCGCGAGAAAGTCCTCGAGCGTGAAGTCCGACTTCTTCATGCGCTCGGCCAGCTTGAGCGCGTCCTGCTCGGTCACCGCCTGCTGTGCCTTCTCCACCAGGCCGAGCACGTCACCCATGCCGAGGATGCGGCCGGCGAGCCGGCCGGCGTTGAAGACCTCGAGGCCGTCGAGCTTCTCGCCGGTACCCAGGAACAGGATCGGCTTGCCGGTCACGTGACGCAGCGACAGCGCCGCGCCGCCGCGCGCGTCGCCGTCCATCTTGGTCAGCACGAGCCCGTCCACGCCGACGCGGGTCGCGAACGTCTCCCCGACGCGCACCGACTCCTGTCCGATCATGCCGTCCACGACCAGCAGCACCTGGTGCGCGCGCACGATCTTCTTGAGTTCGGCCAGCTCGGACATCAGCTCCTCGTCGATGTGCAGGCGCCCGGCGGTGTCGAGCACGAGGAAGTCGAAGCCGCGCCGGCGCGCCTCGTCGAGCGCGCCGGCGGCGATCGCCGCCGGCGGAGTGCCCTCGGGCGCGCGCCAGAAGCCGGCGCCGGCGTGCTGGGCGACGCGCTCGAGCTGGTCGATCGCGGCCGGGCGGTAGACGTCGGCGCTGGCGAGCAGCGTGCGTTTGCCGCGGGCCTTGAGCCACACGGCGAGCTTGCCCGCGAACGTCGTCTTGCCCGAGCCCTGCAGACCCGCGAGCAGCACGACGGTCGGGATGAAGGGCGAGCCGGCCAGCGTCACGGTCGTGTTGCCGAGCAGCTTCTCGAGCTCCTCGCGCACGACTCCGACCACCTGCTGCCCGGGCGTCAGGCTCCTGAGGACGTCCTCGCCCACGGCGCGCTCCTCGACGCGGGCGACGAACTCCTTCGCCACCGCGACGGGCACGTCGGCCTCGAGCAGCGCCCGGCGCACCTCGCGCATGGACTCGCGGATGTTGTCGGGCGTGAGGCGCGCCTGCCCGGTCAGCTTGCGGAGGATGCCGGTGACGCGCTCGCTGAGCTGTTCGAACACTGCGGGATTCTCCTGCGGGAAGGAAGGGGCGGGAACCCTATCACAGCGCATCGCCCGGCCTGTACGCGCGTGGACGGCGCGTGTAGCGTGCGGCGCGCCGCGCCCGGTCCGCACCAGCGCGGCGGCGTCCCGCGACGAGGAGGGCCATGAAGGAGATCCGCGCACTCACCACGCTGCGGGCGCTGGCCGCGCTGCTGGTGTTTCTCTATCACTACCAGGCGCTCTACGTGGAGGAAGCGCGCGCGGCCGGCCGGACCCTGTGGGATCCGTTCCTGCCGATCTGGCGCTCGGGCGCGGTCGGCGTTTCCATTTTCTTCGTGCTCTCCGGGTTCCTGATCACCCGGCTCTATTACGACCGTTTCGCCGCCGGCGCCGTGACGCTGCGCGAGTACTTCGTCAAGCGCGTCGCCCGCATCGGGCCGTTGTTCCTCGCGTTCGCGGTCCTGCAGCACCTGGGAATGATCTTCTTCGGCGAACGGCCGCAGGCGTCGTGGCTCGTCACCCTGTCCATGACGCAGGGCTTCTTCTGGGACCTGCGCTACCGCGGCCTGCCGACGGCGTGGTCGCTGACGATCGAGGAAAGCTTCTACGCGGTCGCGCCGCTGCTGTTCGCGGCGATCGCCGGGCTCGCGCTACGGCGCGCGCCGCCGTCCGCCCGCCTGTCGCGCCGCGACGGGATCGCGCTGCTGTCGGTCCTCGCCGCCGCGACGCTGGTCCTTGCCGGCGCGGGCGCGCTCGTCCTGGCGGTCGTGACCGCGAAGCACTGGACGCCCTTCGGCTTCATGGCCGATCCGGAGCACGTCCTGCACGCGACGCTGGCCGGACGCTTTCCCGAGTTCGCGATCGGCATGACCTGCGCCTTCCTGCACCGCGACGGCTGGCCCGAGCGCGCGCTGGCGGGCCATCGCGCGACCCGGGCGGCGCTCGGCGCGTTCGCGGGGATCGTCGCGCTCATGGCGGTCAAGGACGCCGCGGCGCGCGCCGACGCGATGTTGGCCGGCCTGGCCTCGAGCCTCGGGATCGCGATGCTGGCGGGCCTGCTGATCCTGGCGCTGACCCGCGAGGACCAGCCGGTTGCGCGGGCGCTCTCGCATCCGCTGGGCGTCGCTCTGGGAAAAGTCTCGTACGGCTTCTATCTCATCCAGACGAGCCTGCTGGCCGCGCCGTTCGTGGGCCTCGCCGAGAAGCTGGGGCCGCTTCGCCTGCCGGCGGAGTACGTCTTCCTGAACCTGGTCTGCGCGTTCTTCTACGCGCGGCTCGAGCGTCCGCTGCGGAGCGAGATCGTCCGGCGCTGGTCGGGCGGCAGGCTGGGAGACGCGGCGCGCTGAGGACAGCCCGGCGCCGCCGCCCTGTCGCGAAGGGTCGCGGGCGTCGCCGATTCGAACTTCCCCGGCTCGCTACGTCCCGATCGCCTCGCGCAGCGACGCCAGGGCCGCCCGCGAATCGCTCGCGTGGAACACGCTGTTGCCGGCGACGAACACGTCGGCGCCCGCGGAGCGGGCGAGGCGGGCCGTCTCGCTGTGGATGCCGCCGTCCACTTCGATCCGAAACGCCAGGTTCTTCTTCGCGCGCTCGGCGTGCGCGGCGCGGACCTTGTCCAGCATCCCGGGCATGAACGACTGGCCGCCGAAGCCCGGCTCGACCGTCATCACCAGCAGCGTGTCCAGGTCGGGCAGGTAGGGCGCGACCGCCCCGAAGGGCGTCGCGGGCTTGAGCGCGAGTCCGGCCTTCGCGCCCGTCTCGCGAATCTGGCGCAGGACCTCGCGCGTCTCGGCGCAGGCCTCGAGGTGCACGGTGATCTGGTCGGCGCCCGCCCGGCGGAACTCCTCCACCATCGCCCACGGCCGCTCCATCATCAGGTGCACGTCCACGAACGCCCGCGTGAGCTTGCGCGTCGCCGCGATCAGGATCGGCCCGAACGTCAGGTTCGGCACGAAATGGTTGTCCATCACGTCGCAGTGCACCCAGTCGAGCTCGGGATCGGCGATCGCCAGTTCCTCGGCGAGCCTCGAGAAATCGGCCGACAGGATGCTGGGCGCGGCGATGGGAGCGGTGGCGTTCATGCGCGGCATGCTGGCCGAACCCCGGCGCGCACGCAACCGGAACGCCGCGCTCGCAGCGGGTTCCTATCGCCGGACCCTCCCCGCCCGACGTGCGAACGGTCCGCGGGCCGGCGCTTGCGCGGGCGCGTCGGCCGCCCGCGCGACTCAGCGCGCGGCGTGCGCCGCGAGCGCGATCAGGGCGACCAGCGCCAGACCGGCGGCCAGCTCGAACAGGCCGAGCCACACCGGGCGCCAGCGCGGCCGCCGGGGCGAGAGCATGTACGCGGCGCGCGCGGCGAGCAGGCCGTAGCCCCACGCCAGCGGGGCGCGCGTGAAGCCCGCGGCCGCGACCGCCAGGGCGAGCGCGAACGCCGCCGCGTGCAGCGCCAGCGCGAGCGCCGGGTTGGCCGGCTCGCCCTTGTCGAGCCGGAAGCGTGCGCGGACGAACGCGATCGTCGGCAGCGCGCGCAGCGCGAGCAGCGCCCAAAGCCCGAAGGCCAGCGGCGGCGAATGACCGGCCGCGAGCGCGATGCCCGCCGCGGTCCCTCCGAGCGCCAGCACCGCGAGCGTCTCGGCCGCCGCCTCGCGCGAGCGCAGGCCCAGGTCGAGCGCCAGCGCCGCCGCGGCGAGCGGAGCGGCCGTTCCCAGCGCCAGCAGCAGCGGCCCGCGCGCGAGCGCCAGCGCGCCGGCCAGCGCCGCGGCGCCCGCCACGGCGAGCACCGCGAACGTGCGCTCGGCGAGCGCGGTGCGCGGATAGCGCCGGCCACGGCGGCGGTCGCCCATGAACAGCCGCAGCGGCTGGCGCGCGAGGAATCCGGCGAGCGCCGCGAGCGCCACGCACGCGCCCGCCCACGAGGGCGCGACGATCAGGCCGAGCAGGATGGGCTCGCCGAGGAACGCCCAGCCGCCGTGCTCGGGAGGCATGACGATGCGCGTGAGCGGCGGGGCCGGCGCCGCGGGCGTGGCCGACGGGGCGTGGCTCATTTAGAAGCGCGTGCCGGCGCCGCGCACGCGGGCGAAGGGCACGCGCCCATCCTCGAGGCCGCCGCTCATCGGATCAGCCGGCCGGTCGCCTGCAGGACGATCTGCGTGTCGGTCGTGACCCGCGAGCCCGCGGGCGGCGACTGCGAAACGATCGGGCCGACGCTGGCCGCCGCGGGTGGAACGAGCACGCGAAAGCCCAGCCCTTCGAGCTGGCGACGCACGCCGCTGATCTCGCGTCCGACCAGGTCGGGCATCACGTACACCTCAGGGCCCGGGCCGGTCGAGACGAGCAGCGAGATCGCCGTGCCCCGCGGCAGCACCGTCTCGGCCGGCGGGTCGGAGCCCGCGACCAGGTCCTGGCCCACGTCCTCGCTCGGCGCGCGCGTCACCCCGCCGACGCGCAGTCCGGCACGGTCGATCAGCAGCTGCGCGCCCCGGCGCGACTCACCGAAGAGCTCCGGCACGGAGCTGAACTCCTCGCCGAGACTCGTCGTGACGAGCACGCGGCGGTTGCGCCGGACCGGCGTGTCCGGGTCGGGGTCCTGCGCGAGGATGAAGCCGCGCGGCACCGAAGGGTCGAAGCGCTCCCCCGCCCGCGACAGCTGCAGCCCCGACGCCTTCAGGGCCTGCTCGGCCTGGTCCATGGACAGGTTCTGAAGGTCGGGCACGCGCACCTCGCCGCCGCTGTGGATGAGCCGCGGCATCAGGACGCGGTTGAAGATGCCGAGCCCGACCGCGAACGCGAGCAGCGCCGCCGCGGACACCAGCAGCGTCTCGCGCAGCGGATGCCCGCGGCGCCGCTCGACGAACGGCGGCGGTCCGCCGCCGCTGCCGGCGTGCGGCTCCTCCCGCGGGGGCCGCTCGCTCACGACCGACGCAGCCTCGCGGCGAACGCGCCGTCGCAGCCGTCGCGCTGCGGCAGCACGCGCAGGAACCCCTCCGGCGTCACCACCTGCGCGGGCACCGAGCCGGCCACGCTCTCCACCCGATACTCGGGGTGCGAAGCGAGGAACGCCGCGATCACCGCGTCGGTCTCCTCGGGCTCGAAGCTGCAGACGCTGTAGACCAGCACGCCGCCGGGGCGCACCCGCCGCGCGGCCGCGTCGAGCAGCTCGAGCTGCACGGCCGACAGTTCGGCGAACGTCTCGGGCCCCTTGCGCCAGCGCGCGTCGGCGCGGCGTGCGAGCACGCCGAGCCCCGAGCACGGCGCGTCCACGAGCGCCCGGTCGAAGGGCATCGGGAACGTGTACGTGCGGCCGTCGCCGTGCACGACGTGGATCGCGTGCTGTCCCAGCCGCGCGATCGTCGCTTCGAGCGACGCCACCCGGTGCGCGTCGCGCTCCATCGCCCATACCTCGCCCTCGTCGCCGATCAGCTCGGCCAGGTGCGTGCTCTTGCCCCCCGGCGCGGCGCACAGGTCGAGCAGCCGCTCGTGCGGCTCGGGCGCGACGACGCGGCCGACGAGCGCCTCGCTCTCGTCCTGCGCCGTGCACCAGCCGCCCTTGAACGCGGCGAGGTTGCCCGGCGACTGGTGGCCTTCGACCCACACGAGGTCGGGCGAGAGCGACGCCGGTGTCGCGGTCACGCCTTCCCCGGCGAGCTTCGCGATCAACTGCTCGCGCGTGCCGCGCAGCGTGTTGACGCGCAGGCCGGTCGGCACCGTGCGGTTGTTGGCGAGCAGCAGCGCCCGCGTCTCGGCGGCTCCGAAGCGGGCGAGCCAGCGCTCGACCATCCACAGCGGGTGCGAGCCGAAGACCGCGAGCGATTCGGCGTCGTCGCCGGCGGGCCACTCGAGCGTCGCCTTTTCCTCGGCGAGCCGGCGCAGCACGCTGTTCACCAGGCCCGCCGCTCCCGGATGTCCGTACTTGTGCGCCAGCTTCACCGACTCGTCCACGGCGGCGTGGGCCGGGATGCGGTCGAGCATCAGGATCTGGTAGGCGCCCAGGCGCAGGACGTTGCGGATCCACGGCTGCACGGCCTGCAGGCCGATGTGCACGCGCGGATCCAGCGCCCAGTCGAGCCGCCCCCGCCAGCGCAGCGTGCCCTTCACCAGCTCGTGCAGCAGCGCGCGGTCGCGGACATCCTCTCCCGCGCGCTGGTGCGCGGAGTCGAGCAGCCGGTCGCTGAACGCGCTGCGCGTGTCCACCGCGTGCAGGATGCGCAGCGCCGCCTCGCGCGGGTCGCCGGGAAGCGGCGGCGCCGACTCCTCGAACGCCGTCGCGCGTGGCGCGCGGCGCGTGTGGTCCTCGACCGGCACGCCCGACACCTCGGCGCGCCGCCGCTGCCACGCCGGCGGAGTGGCCGGCGACGGCCGTCCGTCGCGTCGCCAGCGCACACGCGAATCGCGCTCGTACGCCGGACGCGAGCGGTTCACCGCGCCGTCCTGCCCGCGGTCGAAGCGCGAGGAGCGCTCGTGCTCGCCACGCTCGGGACGCTGGCCCGGACGTTCGAAGCGCGGCCGGCCGGCGGGCGCGCTCTGCTCGCGCCGCGGACGGAAGCCACGCGGCCCCGCCGCACCCTCGGTGCGCGGGCGGAACGGCCTCGGAGCCGCGCCCTCTTCGCGCGGGCGGAACGCGCGCCCTCGCGGAGCAGCGCCTTCCTCGCGCGGTCGGAACGTGCGCCCGCGCGGAGCCGCACCCTCCTCGCGTGGACGGAACGCGCGCCCGCGCGGAGCAGCGCCTTCCTCGCGCGGGCGGAACGTGCGCCCTCGCGGAGCCGCGCCCTCCTCGCGCGGACGGAACACGCGCCCTCGCGGAGCTGCGCCCTCCTCGCGTGGACGGAACGTGCGCCCGCGCGGAGCCGCGCCCTCCTCGCGCGGACGGAACACGCGCCCTCGCGGAGCAGCGCCTTCCTCGCGCGGGCGGAACGTGCGCCCTCGCGGAGCCGCGCCCTCCTCGCGTGGACGGAACGTGCGCCCTCGCGGAGCCGCGCCCTCCTCGCGCGGACGGAACGCGCGCCCGCGCGGAGCCGCGCCCTCCTCGCGTGGACGGAACGTGCGCCCTCGCGGAGCCGCGCCCTCCTCGCGCGGGCGGAACGCGCGCGGACGACCCGCACGATCCTCACGCGGCGCCGAACGCTCGAAGCGCGGCCGGCCCGTCGGTGCGCCTTCGCGGCGCGGACGGAACGAGCGCTCCCCGGCGCGCTCCCCGCGCGGCTTGTACGCCCGCGGTCCTGCGCCTTCGCCACGCGGCTTGTACGCCCGCGGTCCCGCGCCCTCGCCACGCGGCTTGTACGCCCGCGGCCCCGCGCCTTCGCCACGCGGCTTGTACGCCCGCGGCCCCGCGCCTTCGCCACGCGGCTTGTACGCCTGCGGTCCCGCGCCTTCGCCACGCGGCTTGTACGCCCGCGGTCCTGCGCCTTCGCCACGCGGCTTGTACACCCGCGGTCCCGCGCCTTCCTCGCGCGGCCGGAAGGTGCGTGCACGCGGCGGACCGCCTTCGTCACGCGAGCGGAACGAGCGCCCGCCCGGTCCGCTCTTCGGCGCGGGCCGGCCTTCGCTCCGCGGCTTGAACGGGCGCGGGCCCGCACCGGGCCCCGACGACTTCCGCGGGCCACGCGGTCCCGACTTCGGCTTCCTCGATTCGCTCACGACAGGAACTCCTTCCCGGATTGCATCCGCATGCCCTCTTCGAGGCGCGCGCCGCGCGCCCACTCCGCCGCCGGCTGCTCGCCGCGGCCCTCGGGCTTGACCTTCACCAACCTCAACGCGCCTTCGGCGCAGGCGACCACCACACCCTCGCGGTCCACGGCCCTCACTTCCCCCGGGACACCGCCCGCGCCCGCTTCGGGGCGCGACGACACGATAATCACGCGACGGCCGGCGAATCCCGCGGTCGCGCCCGGCCAGGGCGTCACCGCCCTTGCACGGTTCCAGGAGACGCGGGCCGGCAGCGTCCAGTCCACCGCGCCGTCGGACTTCCTCAGCTTCCGCGCGTACGAGCCGGCGGCGCGATCCTGCGGCGCGCGCGGCGCCCGGCCCTCGTGCGCGAGCACGCAGGTCTCGGCGAGCAGCGGCGCGCCGAGCGCGGCGAGCCGCGCCGCGAGCGTGCCGGCGTCGTCGTCGTCGTGGATCGCGGCGTCCTTCACCAGCACGACGTCGCCCGTGTCAATGCCGTCGTCCATGAACAGCGTGCACACACCCGTCCGCTCGCGGCCCTCCCACAGTGCGCGCTGGACCGGCGCCGCGCCGCGCAGATCGGGCAGCACCGAACCATGCAGGTTCACGCAGCCCGCGCGCGGCAACGCCAGCACCTCGCGGGTCAGGATCGCGCCGAAGGCCGTGACCGCGAACACGTCCGCGCGCTCGGCGGCGAGCCGTTCCCGCACCTGGGCGGCCTTCATGTCCTGCGGCTTCACGACTGGCAGCCCGCGGCCGCGCGCCGCCTCGGAGACCGCCGACTCGCGCACGGCGCGGCCGCGCCCGCTCGGGCGATCCGGCCGGGTGACGACCAGCGTCACCTCGCAGCGTTCCGCCACGGCGTGCAGCGACGGCACCGAGAACTCGGGCGTGCCCATGAACACGACGCGTGGCTTCAGAGCCGCTCCTCGGAGCGCTCCCCGGGGTGGTAGCCCTCGGGGATCTCGCCGCGCGCCAGCTCGTCGAGCTGGCGGCGCAGGAACTGCTTCTTGAGCGGCGAGAGCCGGTCCGTGAACAGCACGCCGTCGAGGTGATCGGCCTCGTGCTGCACCGCGCGCGCCAGGTAGCCCTCGACGACCCGCTCGACGGGCTTGCCGTGCTCGTCGAAGCCGCGCACGCGCACGCGTTCGGCGCGCACCACGTCCTCGTACAACCCCGGCATGGACAGGCAGCCCTCCTCGCCCGACTCCTTCCCTTCGCGCCGGTCGATCACCGGGTTCACGACCGCGAAGCGGTCGCGCAGTCCCTCGCCGATCGGCACGTCAATGATGAACACGCGCTGCGGCACGCCGACCTGGTTCGCGGCCAGGCCGACGCCGTTGTACGCGCGGGCGGTCTCGAACAGGTCGGCCACCAGCGCGCGCAGCGTGTCGTCGAACGAGGTCACCGCCCCGGCCTTCCGCCGCAGCACCGGATCGCCGTAGATGACGACGCGCCGGACGCTCACCTCACTTCACCTCGGGCTGCTTGAGGACCTGGGCGATCGCGCTGCGCACGAACTCGACCTTGACGTCGTCGTTGATCTTGAGCACCGCGCGGTTCTTGTCTATGGACACGACCGTCGCGACGATGCCGCTCGTGGTCAGCACCTTGTCGCCCTTCTGCAGTTCGCCGATCGCCTTCTCGAGCTTCTTCTTCTCCTGGCTCTGCGGGCGGATCAGCATGAAGTACATGATGGCGAACATCAGTCCGAACATGACGATCGTGGACATCGGCCCGCTGAAGAACTGCTCCAGCGGCCCGCCCGCCGCCGCACCGCCCGGGGCCTGCGCCCATGCATCCGTGACGAGGAACATCGGTTCTCTCCTTGAGGAGGAAGGGGCTTACGAGGCCGCCCGGACGAGCGTCTCGTTGCTGCGGAACTTGTCGAGGAACTCCGAGCGGAACGTCGCGTAGCGACCGTCCGCGATCGCCGTCCGCGCGCGGCGGACGAGCGAGATCATCTGGTGCACCGCGTGCACCGACGCCAGGCGCATCCCGAGCAGCTCGCCCGAGACGAACAGGTGGCGCAGGTAGGCGCGCGAGAACTTCCGGCAGGTGTCGCAGTCGCATTCGGGATCGAGCGGGCGTTCGTCGCGGGCGTAGGCGGCGTTGCGCACCACCAGCCGCCCGGTCGAGACGAACACCGTTCCGCGGCGCGCGTTCCGCGTCGGCAGCACGCAGTCCATCATGTCCACGCCGCGCGCCACCGCCTCGACCACGTCCACCGGGTGACCGACGCCCATCAGGTAGCGCGGCCGGTCCGCCGGAAACTCGGCGCAGTCGCGCTCGACCATCTCGAGCCCCAGCGTGCGGCCCTCACCCACCCACAGGCCGCCGAGCGCGTAGCCGTCGAACTCCAGCCCGCGCAGCGTCGCGAAGCAGCGCGCGCGCTCGGCCGCGTCGGTGCCGCCCTGGTTGATGCCGAACAGCGCCATGACGCCGCGGCCCTCCCCGCGCAGCCTCGCGCGCTCGTCGAGCCCGCGCCGGGCCCAGCGCAGCGTGCGGTCCACCGCTTCGCGCACCTTTTCGATCGGCGCCGGCAGCTCGATCAGCTGATCGAAGCTCATTGCGATGTCGGCGCCCAGACCGTCCTGAATGCGCATCGCGGTCTCGGGCCCGATCAGGTGCCTCGAGCCGTCGAGGTGCGAGCGGAACTCGACGCCTTCCTCGCTCACCTTGTTCAGTTCGTTCAGGCTCATCACCTGGAAGCCGCCCGAATCGGTCAGGATCGCGCCGCGCCAGCCCATGAAGCGGTGCAGCCCGCCGAGCGTGCGCACGGTGTCCACGCCCGGGCGCAGATAAAGGTGGTAGGTGTTGCCGAGCAGCACGTCGCAGCCCGCGCCCTTCAAGTCGTCGGGCGTGAGCGTCTTGACGGAGCCCACGGTGCCCACCGGCATGAAGGCCGGGGTCAGCACCTCGCCGTGCGCGGTCGTGATCCGACCCGCGCGCGCCGCGGTTCCGCCGTCGCGATGTTCGAGCTGGAAGGAGAAGGTCATGCCAGGGGGTTGAGCGGCCGCGCCCGCGGGCGCAGGGCCGTGTGCAGCGCACGTTCGTGGCCCGGACAGTAGGCGGCGGCCGAGCGCGGGGTCAAGCGACACGGACCCGCGGCGCAACCGGCGCCGCGGGCCCGCCTGTGGTCCCCCCGGACGAAGGGGGCTGTCCCCCCCGGACTATTCGACCTTCATCACGCTCGTCGAGATTTCCGCCTGGCCGATGCGGCCGCGCACGAAGTAAATGCCGGCGCGGGCGCGCGCGCCGTCGAGGCCGCGGCCGTCCCACTGGACGACGTGCGCGCCGGCGCCGAGCCGGCCGCGGGCCAGCGACGCCACGCGGCGGCCGGCGACGTCGAACACGCCCATCTCCACGTCGGCGCCGGCGGCGTCGGCGATGGTGAACGCGAGCCGGGTCGAGCCGTGGAACGGATTCGGCATCGCCACGGGCGTGAGCGCGGCGTCGAAATCCTCCGCGTCGGGCCCGAGCGCGGCCAGCACCGAGAGGTCCTCGGCTTCCACGGTTTCCGGCGGCAGCGGGCACGCGCGCGCCAGGCCGACGCCATGGCCGATCGCCCACGCTTCGCCGAAGATGCGGCGGTAGGCCGCGCGCACGGCCTTGTCCTTGAGCGAGGCGCCGCTCAGGTGGGCCAGTTCCGTTTCGGTCGCGAGCGCCCAGTCGCCGACGGTCGTCGAGCGCGAGCAGGCGCGGAAGACCGCCTCCGCGCCGAGCCCGAAGGCGGCGCCGCTGCGCCGCGACGAAGCCGACGCGCGCGCGCACAGGTTGGCGAGCACCGCCGCGTATTGACGCTGCGTGCGCTGGCGCAGGTCCATCTTCTGGCCGCGGTTGAGCACGCCGCAGAAGCCGGCGGCGCGATCCGCGAAGCCGAAGTTCGCGGAACGCTCGTCCACGCACTCTCCGACCGCGGCAAGGTCCTCGGAGCTCAGCTCGACTCCCTTCGCGCCCCCGGGCCGGCACTGGCGCGTCCACCAACTCGCCGGCATCGGGCAGGCCAGGGTGTCACGCGACGGAGGAGGCGGCGGGGGAGGCGGGGGAGGCGGGGGCGGCGGCGGCGGCGGCGGCGGCGCGACCATGCACGACTCGGGTGGCGCTGCTCTCACCTGGAACGAGCAGGGCCCCCACCAGTCGTCGCGAGCGGGGTCGTAGGTGTAGACGCGGTAGACGTCGGGCATCACCGCCACGATGCACTGGTTGCGCGAGAGCACGTTGCCCTCCGCGTCCACCCACATGTAGCCGGCGCCGGCCGGCGCGCACAGCGTGACGCTGGAGTCGGGACAGATCACGGTGCGTCCCGTGATCTCGCATTGCGCATCGGCGGCGTTCGCGAGCGCGACGCTCGCGGCCAGGACCAGCGCACCTTGCAGGGACGAACGGAGCATCGACATCTCGCAGCCTCCGGCACCGGGCGAACGGGCCCTGCCCCACGCAGGGTCCGCCGCCGGTGGACCGCGCACGCGCGCGATCGCACCGCGAGCTCACTGAAAGAAGCGCGCCACCGCGCCGATTGAGCGAATACGCCCGGAGCGGCCGTGCGGACTGCGAAGCCGCGGAACGCACGCGGTGAAATGGCGCAGTGCAATCCGGGATCGTGCTTTCGTGAAATCCGCCTCGGGGCCAACGCGCGCAGCGCCGCGCGCCCGCGCGCAAGGCCCCAGCGCGAATCGCGCGGCCCCGCCGTGCGGGATGCGCGTCGCCGGCCGGACACGAGCCGCGAGCAGACGCGATCGGCGCAGGGGCGCCTCGCCCCTGCGCCGTTCCACGCCGTCCGGCCGCGCGCGGACCACGCCCGCCGGGTCAGTCCGACCGCGGTGCGCCTCCGCCCGGCTCGCCCTGCGACCTCAAGCGCTCATCCCGCATGCCGCCCGCACCGCGTTCGCGCAGTTGCTGCCGTTGCCCGGGAGTGAGCACGGACCTCGCTTCGAGCATCGTCGCGACGCGGCTCTTCTGCAGATCGGCGCGCATCCGCGAGATCCGGTCGATCTGTGAGTTGATGGCGGGGCCGCTGGGCGTCCCGGCGCGCAGGAGCTTCCTCAGGTCGAGCCGCGCGATCTGCAGGTCGGCGCGCGCCTGGATCGCCCTGCGCTGCTGGCGGTCGCGGAGGTCGGCCAGCTTCGTGCGCTGCGCCTCGGTCAAATCGAGCGTCGCGAAGGCGCCGATTCCACCTCGATGCATGCGCATTCCACGGCCCATGCCGCGACGATCCGTGCGTTCGCGGATCACGACGCGCCGCGGGGCCCCGCCCGGGTCCGAGGCGAGCAGACCCAGGTCGTCGCGGCTCTCGCGTCGCACCTCGGCCGGCGCGTCCCCGTCCCTGCGCTCGACGCGTACGATCTTCTCCCGGGCTTGCGCGGCCGCCGGGTTCGCGGCGGCGGTGAGGCACGCGCCCAGCGCGAGCGCGAGCCCGGCCGCGAGGCGCAGCGAAGCGGTCACCTGATCTTTCATGGTTGGCCTCCTTCGGAGCGTGGTGGCGTGTGGATCTCGCGGTCGCGCGAGCCTCGTGAGTCTTCGTGACTTCGCCGCCGTGCCTCGAGCCGGCGCCAGCGATCGCGCTGTTCGGGCGTCAGGATGCGTTCGATGCGTGCGCGCAGGCTGTCGCGCGCCGCGCCCATCGAGCGGTGCGCCTCCTCGACCAGCGGTTCGATCCGCGCGACCTGCGCGTCCGTCAACTCCAGCGCCTCGCGCAGTCGCGGCATCACCAGCGTGCGGCGTATCACCCGCCGCCCGCGTTCGCCGCCGGGCACACCGAAATCGCCGCGGCCGCGCATGCCGGGCGCGCGACCTGCCTCGAGCCATGCCGGTGCGCGGTGGAAGCGCCACGACATCAGGAGGCCCGAAACCAGCCCGAGCGAGCCGCCGATCAGGAACGTCGCGACGAGCGCGAGGATGATGGCCGGCCGGTTCACCGGGACACCCCGCCGCTGTCGCCGCGTGCGCCGCTGTTCGCCGCACCGCCTGCGGGGACGTCGCCCGCCGCGACCGGCAGGCCCAGATCCTCCTCGCCCACCAGCGTCGAGATCAGGTTCGTCTCGGTCGTTCCGGCGGTGGCGCTCGCGCTGCGTGAGATCACGAACGTACCCGTCAGGCACGCCACGAACAGCGCCCCCGCGCCCGCGAGCACCACCGGCCGCGCCAGCCACAGGGCGATGCCGGGTGTGCGCTCGCTCGCGCGGATACGGGCGAAGGCGCGCGCGAGCACCGCGGGGTCGGAATTGGCGCGCGTCGCGCCGATCAGCTTCGCGAGCCGCGCTTCGCGCCGGGCCTCGTCGGGTCGTTCGTCGTTCGTCATCGGGGAAAACCCTCCAGCGACTGGCGGAGCACGGCGAGCGCGCGCGAGAGCCGCGACTTCACCGTGCCCTCGGGCACTCCCAGCGCCTCGGCCATCTCGGAATGCGAAAGTCCGAGGCGGTGGCGCATCACCACGGCTTCGCGCTGGTCGGCCGGCAGCGCGGCGATCGCGCGCTCGAGCTCGCGGGCCAGCACGCGCTGATCCATCGCTCCATCCCAGTCTTCGACCGGGTCGAAGCCGAGCCCGGCGGGCTCCAGATCCTCAACGGTGCCCGCGACGAACTTGCGGCGGCGCAGCCGGTCGCGGCACAGGTTGGCGGTAATTCGCAGCACCCAGGTGCGCAGGCCCCGCTCGCCGCGGAACGCGGCCGCGCCGGCGTGGATGCGCAGCAGCGCGTCCTCGACGACGTCGTCCGCTTCGGCGCGGTTGCGCAGCATGCTGGCCGCGAGGGTGGTCATGGAGTCTCCGTAGCGCCGGAAGACCTCCCCCAGCGCCTCGAGGTCGCGGGCCCGCAAACGCGCGATCAGATCCTGTTCGTCCATGTCGGCCAGAGCGCGTGCCCGCCTTTCGAGGGGATGGACGAACCACTCCCGCCGGAGTTCCCCGCCGCGTGCGTGCGGGCCGGTGAACACCCGACTGTAGTCCGTCTCCTGCGGCACCCGCGAGGGCTTTGACCCCCGCGCGGCGGCCCGCGTAGAGTCCGACGGCTCCGAGAGCATCTGATTTCGGACCAACCCGGAGGCGGCCCGTGGCCGTGCGAGGCATCGGCGTGGACATCTGCAGGGTGGAACGCATCGCCGACTCGCTCCGCCGCTTCGGCGAGCGGATGGAAAAGCGCCTGTTCACGCCCGGCGAGCAGGCGTACTGCAAGCACTTCGCCGACCCCGCGCCGCACCTGGCGGCGCGCTTCGCGGCCAAGGAGGCGGCGTCGAAGGCGCTCGGGACGGGCATGGCGGGCGGCGTCGGCTGGACGCAGATCGAGGTCGTGCAGCCGGGCGGCCGGGTGCCGACGCTGCGCTTCTCGGGTGTCGCGCTCGAGCGCTTCACCGCCCTGGGCGCGACGGCCTCGCACCTCACGCTCTCGCACGACGGCGGCTTCGCGGTCGCCTGCGTGGTGCTGGAGGGCTGAGGCGATGGCGAAGCGCCTCCAGCGCGTGCTGATCGCCAACCGCGGCGAGATCGCGGTGCGCGTCATTCGCACGCTGCGCGAGCTGGAACGCCGCTCGCTGGCGATCTTCAGCGACCCCGACCGCACCGCGCTGCACGTGCTGATGGCCGACGAGGCCTACCCCGTCGGGCCCGGCCCCTCGCGCGAGAGCTACCTGAACCTGGAGCGCGTGCTCGAGACGGCGAAGCGCGTGAAGGCCGACGCGATCCATCCCGGCTACGGGTTCTTCGCCGAAAACGCGGGGTTCGCCCAGGCCTGCGCCGACGCCGGCATCGCCTTCCTCGGGCCGAGCCCGAAGACGATCGCCGCCCTCGGCGACAAGCTCATGGCCCGCGAGGCAGCGGTGCGCGCGGGCGTGCCGGTGATTCCAGGCTCGCCGGGACCGGTCGGCTCGCTGGCCGAGGTGAAGTCCTTCGCGAAGAGCATCGGCTACCCGCTCATGCTCAAGGCCGCCGCCGGCGGCGGCGGCAAGGGCATGCGCGTCGTGCGCGGCGACGCCGAACTGGACGCCGCCTGGGAGCTGACGCGCGGAGAGGCGAAGGCCGCCTTCGGCGACGACCGCGTGTTCGTCGAGCGCTTCATCGAGCGCCCGCGGCACGTCGAGGCGCAGATCCTCGCCGACTCCGGCGGTCGGGTCGTGTTCCTCGGCGAGCGCGAGTGTTCGGTCCAGCGCCGTCACCAGAAGCTGCTGGAGGAGACGCCGAGCCCGGCGTTCGACGCGAAGACGCGCGCCGAGTTCGGCGCCGCCGCGTGCCGGGTCGCTAGGGAAGTCGGCTACCTGTCGGCGGGCACGGTCGAGTTCATCCTCGACGAGCAGGGGCGCTTCTACTTCCTCGAAGTCAACACGCGCCTGCAGGTCGAGCATCCCGTCACCGAGATGGTCACGGGCCTCGACCTCGTCGCCGAGCAGATCCGCGTGGCCGAGGGCCTGCCGCTTTCCTTCGGAGACGAACCGCCCGCGCCGCGCGGCTGGTCCATGGAGACGCGCATCATCGCCGAGGATCCGGCTCGCAACTTCATGCCGAGCGTGGGCCGCATCGAGCGCGTGCGCTTTCCGCAGGGCCCCGGCGTGCGCACCGACGGCGGCGTTTATCGCGGCTACGACATTCCGCTCTTCTACGATTCGCTGCTCGCCAAGCTCGTCACCTGGGGACGCGACCGCGACGAGGCGCGGCGCCGCATGCTGCGCGCGCTCGGCGAGATCGTGCTCGACGGCCCGCGCCACAACGTCGGGTTCCACAAGTGGCTGTGCGCCCACCCCGAGTTCGCGGCCGGGCGCCTGTCAACCCGCTTCCTCGAGGAGCACTTCACGCCCGCGGTGCTGCACGCGGGGCCGGAGATGAACGAGGTGGCCTTGCTCGCCGCGGCCCTGCACGCGCACGAGGAGCGCCAGCGCGTCGCGGTGGTGCGCCGCGAGGGCAACCGCTCGGGCGATTCGTCGGTCTGGAAGTGGCGCGGCCGCGAGCGGGGCGGACGATGAAGGTCTGGGTCACGCTCGACGGCCACGACGCCGAGGTCGAGTTCACGACGCTCGGCGAACGCCTGGTGCTCGAGGTCGAGGGCCGCAAGCTCGACGCGGATTTCGTGCGCCTGCCCGACGGCCGCGTCTGGTCGCTGCTGGTGGACGGCCGCTCGTACGAGGTGTGCGTCGTCGGGGAGGAGGGCGGCCTGCGCGTCACCTGGCAGAACCAGACGGTGCCGGTCGAGGCGCGGCATCCGCTCGAGAAGATGCTCAGTCAGCAGGGCGCCGCGCGAGCGAAGACCGCGGGCGAGACCGTCACCGCGCCGATGCCCGGCGCGGTGGTCGCGATTCGCGTCCGGCCCGGCGATCCGGTTCACGCCGGCCAGGCCGTGGTCGTGCTCGAGGCGATGAAGATGCAGAACGAGCTGACCGCTCACGCGGACGGCGTCGTCTCCGAGGTGCTGGTCGCCGAGAAGGCGGCCGTCGGCGCGGGCCAGGTGCTCGTGCGCATCAAGCCCGGGAGCGCGGCGTGAAGCGCGCGGCGCGGCGCGGGTCTTCTCGCGCGGGCCGCAAGCCCGCCCGGCGCCCGGCGCGGAAGCGCGCGGCGGGCCCGCAGCCCGACGTCGCGCCGCGGGCGACCCCGAGCGGCATCGGCGTGAAGCCGGTCTACCACCCCGCCGACCTGCCCGCCGACCTCGACGCGCGCACGCCGCCGCCCGGCGAGCCGCCCTACACGCGCGGCATCCATCCGGGCATGTATCGCTCGCGCCTGTGGACGATGCGCCAGTACGCCGGCTTCGGCAGCGCCGCCCAGACCAACGAGCGCTTCCGTTTCCTGCTCGCGCAGGGCCAGACCGGACTGTCGGTGGCCTTCGACCTGCCCACGCAGATGGGCTACGACAGCGACCACGCGCTCGCGCGCGGCGAGGTCGGCAAGGTCGGCGTCGCGATCTCGTGTCTCGCCGACATGGAGGCGCTGCTCGACGGCCTCCCGCTCGATCGCGTGACCACGTCCATGACGATCAACGCCACCGCCCCGCTGCTGCTGGCGTTCTACGTCGCGGTCGCCGACGCGCGCGGCACGCCGCGCGCGAAGCTCGGCGGGACCGTGCAGAACGACGTGCTCAAGGAGTACATCGCCCGCGGCACGTACATCTATCCGCCCGCGGCGTCGCTGCGGCTCATCACCGACGTGTTCGAGTTCACCGCCCGCGAGACGCCGCAGTGGAACTCGATTTCGGTGAGCGGCTACCACATGCGCGAGGCCGGCGCGACGGCCGTGCAGGAGCTGGCGTTCACGCTCGCCGACGGGCTCGCCTATCTGGAGGCCGCGCGGACCCGCGGCCTCGACCTCGCGCGCATCGCGAAGCGCATGTCGTTCTTCTTCAACGCCCACAACCACCTGTTCGAGGAGGTCGCGAAGTTCCGCGCCGCGCGCAGGATGTGGGCCGGGCTGCTCGCCGAACGCTTCGGCCTGACCGACCCGGAGGCCGCGAAGCTGCGCTTCCACACGCAGACCGCCGGCTCGATGCTGACCGCGCAGCAGCCCGACAACAACGTCGTGCGCGTGACGCTGCAGGCCCTCGCCGCGGTGCTCGGCGGCACGCAGTCGCTGCACACCAACAGTTTCGACGAGGCGCTCGGGCTGCCCTCGCGGGAGTCGGCGCTGCTCGCGCTGCGCACCCAGCAGGTGATCGCGCACGAGAGCGGCGCGACCGACGCCGTGGACCCGCTCGCCGGTTCGTACTTCGTCGAGGCGCTGACCGCCGATCTCGAGGCGCGCGCGCGCGTCCTGCTGGAGCGCGTGGACGCCCTCGGCGGCATGCTCGAGGCCATCGCCTCGGGCTGGGCGCAGGAGCAGATCCACCTCGCAGCCTACCAGTGGCAGCGCGACGTCGAAAGCGGTGCGCGCGTGGTGGTCGGCGTCAACCGCTACGCCGACGGGGCGCCGGTGCCGGCGCCGCCGTTCTCGCAGGACCCCCGCGTCGAGTCCGAACGCGCGGCCTTCCTCGGCCAGTGGCGCGCCGCGCGCGACCGCGCGGCCAGCGGCGCCGCACTCGCGCGCGTGACCGAGACGGCACGCGGCACCGGCAATCTCGTCCCGCCGATCCTCGCGGCGCTCGTCGCGCGCGCGACGCTCGGCGAGGTCTGCGACGCGATGCGCGACGTGTTCGGCGTGCATCACCCGGGAGAGCGGATATGAGCGGCCACGGGATCCCCAGGAGCCCGGAAGGCGCCGCGGCGGGCGGCGCCACCGGGCCCGATCGCGCCGCGGTTCAGGCGCTCTCGCACATCGCGATCGCGACGGCCGACGCCGAGGCGCTCGCTTCGACCCTGGTCGCCGCGCTCGGCGGCACCCGCGGCGCCGAGGAGGTGCTCGACGGCGGAACCCTGCGCGTGCTGTTCGTGCACCTTGGGCCGGTCACGTTCGAGCTGCTCCAGCCGCTCGACGACTCGCACACGGTCGCGAGGTTCCTGCGCGAGCGCGGGCCCGGTCTGCACCACGTGAGCCTCGAGGTCGCCGACCTGGCCGCGCGGCTCGCCGCCGCGAAGGCCTCCGGCGCGCGGCTCGTGGACGAAGCGCCTCGACCCGGCGCGCACGGCTCGAGCGTCGCGTTCCTGCACCCGAAGAGCTTTGGCGGCGTGCTGATCGAGCTGTGCGGGGCGAAACGCCAGACCTGATCACCGCCGTGGCGGTCCGCCCGCCGTGCGGCTCAACCGCCGCTTCGGGCACCGGGATGTCCCCGCCCGCGCGGGCGGCCATTTCCGTTGACTTCCGCCCGTCGCCGATGGTCCGATGTCGCGGTCGTCCGGGAGTCCGCCGCCCTTCCGCTCGTCCTCTCTTGCCCTCGCGCCGGACACCCGCCGTGCCGCACACGTGGAGCCGGGTGATTCCGGGCCCGCCCGCAAGGGGAGGAACAGATGCGCGAATACCTGACCGAGACGATCGGCACCTTCTTTCTCGTCCTCACGGTCTGCCTGAGCGTTCTCGGCAATCAACCGCTGGCGCCGCTCGCGATCGGCGCCTCGCTCATGGTCATGGTCTACATGGGCGGCCACATCTCGGGCGGCCACTACAACCCCGCCGTCTCGCTGGCCGTCGCCCTGCGCGGCAAGCTGCCGATGAAGCAGCTCCTGCCCTACTGGTTCTTCCAGATGGTCGGGGCGGTGCTCGCCGCGCTCGTCTCGCGCGTCGTCATGAACCAGACCATGCACTTCTTCCCTTCGCCCTCGGCGACGATCAGCGAGTCGCTGCTCGTCGAGTTCCTGTTCACGTTCGCGCTGTGCCTGGTCGTGCTGCAGACCGCGACCTCGGCGAAGACACAGGGGAACTCGTACTACGGGCTGGCCATCGGCTTCACGGTCACGTTCGGCGCGGTCGCCGGCGGCGGCATCTCGGGCGGCGCCTTCAACCCGGCCGTCGCGCTCGGGCCGATCCTCGTGGACGCGACGCTCGCCCGCGGCCCGTTCCATCTCGCCTGGATCTACCTCGTCGGCCCGCTCCTCGGCGGCGTGGTGGCCGCGTGGGCCTTCAAGTCGCAGGGCAACGAGTGAGCGGCTCGCGCGCGGGCGCATCGGCGCGTTGCCGCTGAACGCTTCGGGCCCCGCGCTGCGCGGGGCCCGAAGTTTACTTTCGAAGGTTCGCCACCCCCGGCGCCGGCGCGCGCGCGAGGCCGCACCCGCGAGACTCTCAAGGCGTCACGACGTCGCCGGCCTTCTTCCCGATCGCGCTGCCCAGGCGCCCGCCGATGTACTGACCGGCCGCGGCGCCGAGCGGTCCGCCGAGCGCTCCGCCAAAGGCCGAGCCGAGTTGCGAGCCCATGCTCTGCCCCATGCCCTGCGCCATTCCGGACATCATGCCCCGTGCCATGCCGCCCATGCCCTTCATCTTCCGCATCTGCGCGGCCATCTCGTCCATGTCTTCCAGTTTGTAGCCCTTGGGAACCTCGAACAGCTTCGCGCTCTGCGGTCCCTCGGCGTAGTTCCGCCATTCGATCGTCGAGACCTTGCCGTCCACGCCGCCCTGCATGCGCAGGGGCCGGCCCGAGGCCTTGTCGAACCAGGCCAGCACGTCGCCATCACTGGAGATCAGGCGCAGCTTGCGCGCCGCGATGCCCTGGACCGTGTCGTCTCCCAGGTCTTCGGCTTTCATCTCCGGAGCCGGCGCCTCGCCGGACTCTCCGGCCGACTTCGCCTCCATCGTGCTCATCCTGCCGCCCATCATTTCGTCCATCGAGGCGCGCGACTGCTTGACGGCCTGCTTTCGATCGGGCACGAGCGTGTAGAACGTCCCGCGTTCGTCGCCCGTTTCGATCATGATCATGTTCTGGCCGTCCATGGTCATGTCGGTCCGAACCCGCGGACCCTCGACCGCGCGCTTCATCGTGTAGGTCTTGCCCTCGGCGCTGACGACGAGGTCCTCGCTGTACGCGGCCGGCTGCTGGTAGCGCGGCAGACCGAGCCGCTGCCAGAGCGCTTCAGGAGTCGTCGCGCCGCCCGTGGCGGCCGTCGCCCCGCCCTTCACCGCCACAGGCGCAGCCTTGCCGCCCGCGGTCGCATCAGGCGACGCTGTGCCGCTCCAGGCGGCCGTCGCCGGAGTAACGAACGCCGCCCCGGCAAGCAGGGCGGTCCAGAGTCCCGGAGCGATCCGGTGACGGAATCCAGACCCGCGAGCTTCTCGCATCCTCGACCTCCCCCCGTGCCCGCGAGGAACGCATGGCCCCGCGGACCGCGACCCGCGCCGGGCAAGCGCGGCGACTCCGCGCCCTGCCCCCGGTGCGCGGCGGGATGCTAGCCCGACCTATTCATGAACCGTGAGCCGAAAGTGACGGATGCCCGTGAAGCGCAAGGAGCAGGGCTGGCCAGCGGCGCAGTCGTGTCGGTGACACGTCGAGGAAGCTGGCCAGCCCTGCGACGCAGCGATTCGCGGGCATCCGTCACTTGCAGGCCATGGGCTCATGAATAGGTCGGGCTAGACCCCGGGGGAGGGAGACTCCAGCCGAAGCCTCGGCGTCGCCCGCCAGCGCACGCTGACGGCCTCACGCTCGGATGCGCTCCGAATCCCCTCCACGTCCCCAGGAGACATTGAAAACCATCTTCTGGAGCCAGGACTTCAGGAAGGAATCATCTTGCCCCTCCTCAGCCGGTTGACTACGGTTTCCACGCGCGCCCCCGACGCGAGTTCGGCCACGACTACGCCGACAGCCGGCGGAGCCACCACCGAGTCTCCAGGCTGAGGAGCCGGAAATGAAATCGTTCGCCCTCACGTGCGCCGCGTGTCTGGTTCTCCTATCCCCCCCCCCCCCCGTGGCCGCAGCCGATCCACCCGGCGCGGTGACCACTCTTGCCATCACCACTGGGCGGTGGACCGCCGCCGCCGTCTTCTCCGCCCCAACTGGCGCCACGTCTTATGAAGTGCGCTACTGGGATGGCTCGATGAACGAACCGGGATGGTCCGGATACTATTTCGGTGCGTCGGGCTTCTGCACCGAGAACACGCAAGTGTGCGTGCAGATCGCGGACCTGGACGACTGTCACACCTGCTACTGGGCCGTTCGTGTGCACGGTTCGGGCGGATGGTCCGGGCTGAGCAACCAACCCGCCGCCGGGACCAAGTGCCCCCCGAGTTCGCAGGTCGTCGGATGTGACGACTAGGCGTGGGTGCAACCGCCAATCCTTTGATGCCGTGACTTAAGGTCGAAAGATCCGCCAGATCGCGCTGGCCCCTGACCGAGGGTCATCCACGGCTGAGGGTTGGGACCGCCGCGCACGGACACGTTCGGCGCGCAGCGGCGGGGTGGAGGACCCTCTCGGATGATCACGGGACTGTTCATGGCGCCACGTACTTGCCCCACGGTTCGTGGGCACCGCCCTCGACTTGGCGGACGTTCGAATGCGACGGTTGGGTGGCTCCTGCCGCTCGCGCTGAGCGCCTCCGTGGGCTGCGGAAGCGGCAGCTACCTGGGCGTTCCATTCCCCAACCAGCTCCCGACGGTCAGCGTCACCCAATACCCCTCCAATCAGCTCGATCCGTCCACCTATGTCTGCGAGATCCGCTGGTCCGGGCAGGACGCGGACGGAAGAGTGCTCGCGTTTCGCTACGCGATTGACCCGCCGGCCCAGTCCGGTTCCGACACGACCTGGATCGAGACCACCGCGAACCGCCAGACGTTCACCTTCGCCGCCGACAGCGTGGCGGCGGGGCTTGTTCCCACCGGGCGCCGCTACCACACATTCGTGGTCGTCGCCATGGACGACCGGGGCGCGCGGTCCGTGCCCGCACACGTTTCCTTCGACGCGACGACCATCGCGCCCAGCGTCCACATCACGAGCCCACGCCCCTCGACGCTGTTGCTGCGGCAGGTGTCGCCCGCCTTCCGGGTCACGTGGCAGGGCTCCGACCCCGATGGTGTGACCTCACATCTCCCGGCGCAGTACCGGTGGCGGCTCTTCAGCGAGAGTTCGACGCCGTCGCTCAACGCGATCCGGCAGAATCCGGACACGCTTCGAACCCTGTTTGCACCGCGTTTCGCGGGTTGGGATTCGCTGGGTGGAGCGGACACCTCGCTCGTGCTTCGCGATCTCACGCCGGGGCAGGCCTATCTCTTCGCGCTCGTCGCGATCGATCGAGCCGGGGCCTGGTCGCCGGTACTCTCCCTGGACGAGAACCTCCTGCAGTTCGACGTTGAAGCCGCTGCGACCTCCGGACCGCGCGTGACGTTGCGGACCGAATTCCTCAGCTACGAGTTCGCGAGTGGAGGCGTCATTCTCGACACGAGCGCGTGGCCCAACGTTGATTTCGCCTCAGGATCCCCCGTGAGCATCGGCTGGAGCGCGGTCTCACCGAGCGGCAGCCTCGTCCTCGATGCCCGCTGGGCCGTGGACCTCGCCTCGATTGACGACGAGTCGCCGCGCACCGACGAGAACCTGGATATTCACCACTGGAGTCGCTGGTCCACGTCCCGATCGTTCGACGTCCTGGGACTCGCGCCGCCCGCGGGATCCTCCTCCGCGACCTTTCGGTTCTACCTCGAGGTCCGGGACGATGCGGGGCAGGTGTCGCTGGTCGGCGCATTGGTCAATGTCGTCCGGCCCACATTCGCTCGCAGCCTGCTCATCGTGGACGACACCTTTCTCCGCGTGGACCGGGCCGGCGCAGGAGGATGTGCGCAGCCGCCCTCCCTGGCCTGGCCGACGGCCGCCGAGCTGGACACGTTCCTCTACGCGACCGGAGGCGTGCCGTGGAGATGCTATCCCGCCGGGACGCTCTCGAGCCCCGGACTGTTCGCGGGTTACGACTTCGACACGGTCGGCACCCACTTCAGCCGGCTCGACGACTTCGGCCTGTCCCTGCTGGGACGGTATCGAAACATCCTCTGGATCGTGGACGGGGAGAGCGCGACGAGCTTCGACGGCATCTTCAACACGAGCTACGAGCCCATGCCGCTGTTTCGCTTCGTCTCGCAACCGGGAGTGCAGAATCCGCTCATCTCGTGGATGCGGGCGGGCGGCCGCCTGTGGCTCATGGGAGGTGGAGCGGGCTACGCCTCGAACCGGGACTACAGCGTGATCGGCGACGCCCAGAACGTCTTCCGGAGCGACAACGGCGAGCTCGTCCCCGGCCGCTTCATGTCGAGCTACACGCACTGGCGCAGCGAGTTCACCACCTACCGGAGCTTCCAGGCGCGGCGTTCGAACCGGGCCGTGGGTGGCTGGCCTGGGGCGCCCGACTATTCCCAGCTGCCGCCGACCCTGCTTCAGAAGTCCCCCGCGACCGATCCCCTCCCGCCGCAGCGAACCGGACAGCAGTTCTACGCGACGCTCTTCTACTCGGAGTACTTGAGCAAGCCCAACATCGTGCGGGAGCATCTCCCGGGGCTGCCCGCCGATTCCCTCGCCTCGGCATTGGACACGCTCTACGAGACGGTCGGCGGGCAGTCGGGCACGGGCTTCCCGCTCATGACCGTCTACCACGGCAGTGAAAACTCCCAGGTGATCTTCTCGGGCTTTCCCCTGTGGTACTTCCGTCGCGATCAGGCCATTCAGGTCACGGACTTCGTCCTGCAGCGCATGTGGGGCCTGACGCGGAGGCCCATCCCCAGATGAGCCAGGCCCGGACGAGGTCGCAGGCCCGTGCGGCGCGCCAGGGACTCCTTCTGGCGGTTCTGCTGCTGATGGCTCGTCCGGCTCCGGCGGTCATGGATATCGAGAACCACGGCCCGCTCCTCCTTGCCGGGCGCTTCGCCATGCGCGTGAGCAATATCGGCGTCATCGGCAACCCGTGGTTCGGCGTCGGCCGCTCGTTCGATCCCTCCTTCGAGTTTCCGCGCGGATCCGGTCACGAACTGCTGGGCCGCGCGGAGTTGTGGGTCGCGGCGACGAAGCCGGACGGCGTCCGCCGTGTTTCAGGCGGCCCGATGTACGAGTGGCGCCCGACGCTGGATCCGACCGATCGAGTCAGGGGCGCGATGGCGGGCGAACCCGGGACGCGGTGGAACTACGACGACGACGGCGATGGCCGCGTGGACGAGGAGATTCTCAACGGCCGCGACGATGACGGCGATGGCCTCGTGGACGAGGACTTCGATCTGCCTTCGCAGCAACTCCTGACGGCGGAATACACGGACGACCAGCCCGAAGCCGTCCTGTACAGCTCGTCGGGCGAGCAGCATGTCCCCCTGGGACTCTCGGTGCACCAGGAGGCGTTCGCCTGGACCCAGGCAGACGCCGAGGACATCGCCGGCCTCCGGTTTGTGATTACGAACACCGGGGACCGGATGCTGACCGATCTACGCCTCGGGCTCTATGTGGATCTCGATTCGCGCGAGGCGGCGAGTCGGGGCGGACATCTGGATGACCGGGTCATGCGCCTGCCCTACGAGCTGTTGGTCCCCGAGGGAGTCGCAAACGCGAGGGCGGGTGGCGACAACTGGAAGACCTGCCTGACCCGACTGTCGGGAGAGGCGGTCGTCGTCGCTGATGACAACCCGGATTCCGGGCTTCCATGCGGCGCCGTCGTGCCTCTCACGCACACCACCGATCCACTCGCCCTTCTCAGGAACGAGGCGCTGCCGGGTGTGCGGGAAGCCCGGTCGCACGCCCGGGCTCCGGCGAAGGACACGACCTTCCGCACCTACGTGTTCGCCCAGGACATGCCGCCCGGCCAGGGCGGGCCCCCCGCGTTGGACGAGGGCCGCATCGAGGCCCTCGAGGGAAGCTGGCCGGTCATTCGCGAAGACGGAGTGCACGACTATGCCGTGCTGGTTTCGTGCGGTCCGTTCCCCTATCTCGCCCCGGGCGCAAGTGTCGAGTTCAGCGTCGCGCTCGTCGGGGCGTCGGTTCCAGACAGCATTCCGCGAGAGGCCGCGACGGCCCGGCTGCTGTCACGTGGAAGCCGCTACAACCTGAAGCCCGACGCGGCCGGGCGCGCCTGGTATCTCGGTGAGACGGGGATCACCGGACACGAGATGTGCTATGAACCGCCGCCGGGCATCACCTTCACCTACGACCCGAACTGCCCGGAGAAGTTCTACACGGACCCGCTCATCGAGCACGGCCCCGGATGGCTGGGCCCCGACAGCGTCGTCGCGGTGACCTACGCCGCGGGAACCTGCGTGTGGACCGACTTCGACTGCGATCTCTGCACCGGTTTCGACGGGACGGACACCGTCCGTCGCTGGACGATCGCGGGACCGACTCCTTCCCCGCCACGGTCCCGAATGGCGGCCGGCGATTCGCAGGTCACGATCGAATGGGACGACTCGCCGGAGAGCGCCCTCCGGGCGGGAATGACCGGGGATTCCACCTACTCCTTCAGCGGCTACAAGCTCTACCGGCTCGACGACTGGAGACGCGTGAGCCAGTTGCCACCGAGCGATCAGTGGCAGTGCATCGCCATCTACAAGGCCGACACGTCGGGCAGCGGCGGGCTGCCGCTCGCCGCGATCACGGACTCGTCACTGGCGCCGGACGGGGAAACGGGTGGCGTTCCCAGGCACCCGATCGGCCGCTATCGCGTGGTGGATCGAAATCTGCACAACGGGGCCGACTACAACTACGTCGTCACCTCCTTCGCGCGCGCGCACGCGCCCGCCGACTCGCTGCCCTCCCTGCTCGCCGAGCGCGAGAGCCCGTTCGTCCCGGACTACACCCGGCGCCTCGTTCCTCATGCGCTGGCCCGCCCGGGGCCGCCGCGCGCATGGGTCGTTCCGAACCCTTATCGGGGACATGCCGATTGGGATCGGACACCCGTGCCCGGCGACCCGTTCACCCGGCACCTCGATTTCATGGGCCTGCCGCGCGAACGTTGCACGATTCGTGTCTACACGGTCGCGGGGGATCTGGTCGCCTCGATGGATCACGACGGCACTCAGGGCGACGGCCAGGTCGCATGGAACCTGATCAGCCGAAACGGACAGGACGTCGCCTCCGGAATCTACCTGTTCACGGTGGACGGTCCCTCGGGCCACCAGGTCGGCCGGTTCGTGATCATCCGTTGAGTCGCGAAGGACGGGTACCGCTGACCGGTCTGTCGCTGGTCGCGACCTTCGAGCGCACTCGCACCGCCGGCCGCCGCCCTACGCCCGCCAGAACGCAACGACGATCTCCAGCACGATCAGCAGGACGATGACCAGCTCGAGCATCTCGGAGCGCCGGGCCTGCGACTCGCCGTTGAGCATGGTGTAGGCGTCGCGGACGATCGCCAGCTTTCCGGCGATGCCGGCGCGCCAGGTGCGGCCGCGGAAGATCTCGAGCGCGGCCGCGTAGATGCGGGCCAGGAACACGTCGTCGGTCATCTTGAGCGAGTTCTCGGTGCGCTCGACCAGCTCGGTGGCGTCGGCGACGCGCGCCTGCAGCGAGGCCAGCAGCCGGCTGTATCGGAAATCGAACAGCGGCAGACCGCGCCGCGCCTGCTCGATGCGGTCGTACATCCTCGGCAGCTCGCGGTCGAGCTGCGCGTCGTAGTAACGCAGCTCGAGCAGCTGGGCGTTCGCGAACTCGAGGACGTACTGCACGTCGGTGTCCTCGGGGACGGGCTCGACGACCAGCGCGGCGTTCCAGGTCAGCACCGCGAGGTCGTCCTCGAAGTAGGTGAAGCGCTGCGAGAGCAGGTCGCGTCGCGCACCGGCCGACAGCGGCCGCGTCTCACCGAGCAGCAGTCGCGCGACGTCCTCCTCGCGGAGCGCCTCGCTGCCGAGCCGGCCGCCGTCGGGGCCGCACAGGCGGTTGACGCGGAAGACGGCGTAGTCCTCGCTCACCGGCGAGTCCCCCGGCTTGGTGATCGCCGGGGCGATGCGGGCGACGAAACGCTCGCGCACGCGCAGGAACACCTCGCGCCACTGCGGCGCGTTCGCCAGCGCCGTGCCCGCGGCCACGTACTCGCGCCAGGGCGTCTCGGCGGGGAACGCCACCCGCGCCCGCAGCGACAGCACGCCGAAGTCGAACACGCGCACCGAGAAGTCGGCGGCGCACGGCGAGCCGGCGAGGCTCAGGGTCTCGGTCCCCAGCGCGGCGGTGACCGGAGGGTTGGGAATGTGGATCGCCTGCGCCTCGCCGCGCACCGGAAGCGGGCGCTCGGGCGCGCTCTCGGCCAGCAGCGCGAAGACACGGTCCAGATCGATCTCGTAGCCGAGATCGTAGAGCCGGTAGAGCACGACCTCGCCCTGCACGCGCAGGTCGGCGGGCGTCGGCGACGCGGCCGCGGCGGGCGCCGGCGGCGGGGCCGCGATCGGCGCCGAACGCGGCGTCGTCACGTCGGCCGTGGGCGCTGCCATGGGCCGAGGATCGCTCCCGGCTCGCGAGGTCGTGCGCTCGGAGTCGCTCATGCGCGCAGCATAGGCCAGGGAACCGGTGCGCCTGAAGGCCCGAACGGCCGGCGGCGCACGACCGGGCTGTTGGACCCGGCGCCGAGCCGATGGCCCGAATCCCGCGGCGTTCCGAACCCCCCATGAATCGCCCGCCCAGGCATGCCGATACCGGAGGTGCCGCGGGCGCTCCTGCCCCCCCCCGCGCCTCGCAGCCTGGAGGAAGCTCCGCCATGCTCTGCCCGAAGTGCCGGATGGAACAGGACGACCGCAACCTGCTGTGCGATTACTGCGGGCAGGTGTTTCGTCGCGCCGGCCTGGAAGGACCCATCGTCGGCAGCGTGCCGGTGGATCCCAGGTTCACCGTCTACGCGCCCGCGGGCACGGCGGCCTCGAGCTGGCTGCTGACCCGGCTCTTCACGCCGATGCCGGGAAGCTCGCGCCTGGCGCTCGCCGGGCGCGCGGCGCTGCTGCTGCTGCTCGCGGCCTGGGGAGCCCGGCTGTGGGCGTTCAGTCCCGAGAGCAACGGTGCCGGTCGCTCGCTGCTGCACCTCGTGAACCTGCCGTTCCACGAGGCGGGGCACGTGCTGTTCGCTCCATTCGGCGACTTCGTACGCGTCCTGGGCGGCACGCTCGCGCAGTTCCTGATGCCGCTCGTCTGCTGCCTCGTGCTGCTCTTCAAGACGCGCGACCCGTTCGGCGCGGGCGCCGCGTTGTGGTGGTTCGGCGAGAACTTCCTCGACATCGCCCCCTACATGGACGACGCCGGCACGGGCGAGCTGCCGCTGCTCGGCGGCAACACCGGCGAGAGCACGCCCTACGGATTCCACGACTGGGAGTACCTGCTGACCGAGTCCGGCCATCTGGGTCACGAGCACGAGCTGGCGCGCACGGCGCACGTGCTGGGCGTGATCGTCATGGCGGTCGCGATCCTGTGGATGGCGTACGTGCTCGTGCGCGCCTGGCGCGCCGAGGGCGAAAGTCGCAAGGTTCGCGGACGCTACCTCTGACGCTTCCGGCGCCGCCGAACGCACGTCGCCCCGGCGGATCCCTCCGCCGGGGCGACGCGCTTCAGCGTGAAAGACCCGGGATCACTTGAGCAGCACGAACCTCGACAGCAGCCGCTGGCCGCCGGCGTTCGCCTGCACGAAATACACGCCCGGCTGCGCCGGCGCGCCGGAAGCTCCGGAGCCGTCCCACGACAGCCGGTGCCAGCCCGCCGCGTACGTGCCGCCGGCGAGTTCGCGAACGAGCGCGCCCCGCACGTCGAAGACGCGAACCGAAGCGTGTCCCGCGACCGGCATGCCGAACTCGAGCAGCGCCTTCGCGGCCGGGTTGCGGCCGGCCAGACGCATCGAGAAGCGGTCGGGCGCCGGCCGGTCGTCCACATCGGTCGTGCCGTTCATGATCGCGAACAGGTTGGTGACCCGCGAGCCCATGACGCCCTCGTCGTCCCACGCCACCACTTCGAGCATCGCCTGGTCCGTGGCGTCCTCGGGCACGACCCAGCTGAAATCGCGCGAGGTGATCATGGTGTCTATCGGCGACCAGGTTTCGCCCGCGTCCGGCGAATACCAGAGTTCGAACCGCGTCGCGGTCGCCCCGGCCGGGTCCACGAGCTGCAGCGGCGCGATGGCCTGCGCGTTGATCGAGTTCGGCATCGGCTGATCCGGATTGGTGGCGTGCCATCCACCGCCCCAGCAGACGCGCGGCCTCAGGACACGCACCGAGTCCCAGCCCTGGAACCAGGACGTGTCGTCCACCCGGCCGATCATCTCGACCATCACCTTGTTGCCGTCCGGCAGCACGTCGAGCAGCGCCTGGCGGTTGAACTTGAACCAGGCCCACCAGCGCCAGCCGAACACCGGCTCGTTGCCGTCCTCGAAGCACTGCCAGAACCACGGATCCGCCGGAACGGTGCGCTGCAGCAGCAGGCTCGAGCGCACGATCTTGCGCGCGTCCATGCCCTGCGGCGCCCAGGCCTTGCCCAGCACCCAGCGGCCCCACGAGGCGCGGTTGAGGACGCCCGGCTCGATGCGAACCTTCGCCGCGACCACCCCGACGTGCAGATCCGCCGGCACCGACACCAGCGGCTCGTCGAGGTCGTTGCTCGCGACGCGCACCAGGCCCGAGTAGTCACCGTCGGCAAGACCCGTCGCGTCGAACGTGACCAGAACCGTGTCGCGTTCGCCCGCGGGCGTCGTGCCGCCCGGCGGCGAAACCGTCAGCCATCCCGGCCGGTTCGTCAGCCGCACGCGCAGGTTGTTCTTCACGTAGGCGGCGTTGTACACGACCTGCAGGCCGACGTCCCGGGTCGCGTTCTGGATGCCGACCGTGGCCTCGTCGAGCCGGTCGCCCTGCATGTCCAGGTACTGGAAATCAATCGTGCCGCTCGGATACAGCAGCACCTGGAACGTGTAGGGACCGCCCGAGGACAGATGCGGCACGGCCACGAACGAGACGATGAACTTCGTCCCGTCGTAGTGGTAGTAGGCGGCTCCCGAGCTGCTGAACGTCAGGTCGTCCCAGAAGGGGGCGATCAGGTTCTCGGGGCCGCTCGTGCCCCCGCTCGGCAGCGCGCTGTTCGAGTACGACGTCAGCGTGCTCGAGAACGACAGCCAGCCGTTCGTGCACACTCGGATCGAGTCGAACGACGAGCCGTAGAACGGGAACGAGAACGGCAGGTGGATCCAGCCGAGGTTCTGATCGTCGCCGGTGAACGCGATCGGCGTCCCGACGGCGCTGATGTCCTCCCAGCTGAACGCCGGCCCGAACGGGTCGTCGCTGTCCACCCAGCGGTAGCCGAACGCGTCCGGTCCGCCGTTGCCGAGGATGCCGGGGGCGCCGGCGTCGTTCTTGGCCGCCTCGGCGCTCGGGCTGGCGAGGCTCGCCGGCAGCGCCGAGAGCGCCTGCGCGGTCCAGTCGAGGTCGCTGCCGCCGGTGTTCACGATCACCAGCTTCTTCGTCGTCGTGAGCGCGGTGGGCCCGAGCGTCGTGGCCAGCGCCACCTTGAGGCTGTCGGGCGTCACGCCGATCTCCGGCGGAATGACGCCGACGCCCGTCAGCGGCACGGCGAGCGTGGCCGCGTCCGGATCGTTCGAAGCCACCAGCAGGTTGCCCGTGCACGGTGCGCACGCCGCGGTGGGCGTCCAGCGGACGGTCAGCGGCAGCGAGCCGTTCTGGCCGAGCGTGACCGGGAACGCGGGCGCGTCCGTGACCGCCCAGGTCGCGTTGTCGAGCGACAACCCGGTGATCGTCAGCGGGTCGCTGCCGACGTTGCGCAGCGACACGCTCCGGTCGGCGGTGAGCCCGACGTAGAGCGAACCGAAGTCGAGCGCCGCCGGCTGAGCCCCGATGTGCGGCGTGCCGACCGCCGTCAGGTGCGTCGGCACCAGCTTGACGCCCTCGTCCGGATCGTTGCTCGCGATCCGGATCGCGCCGTCGTACGTGCCGCCGAACAGTCCGTTGGTGTTGAAGTTCACGTTGAGCGCCGCCGAGCCGCCGGCGGGAATCGTGCCGGTGCTGGGCGAGACGGTCAGGTACTCGGGCAGCACCGAGAGCTGCACGGCGAGGCCGTCGTGCACGTAGGCGTCGTTGAAGACGACCGTGAGGCCGTCGTCACCGGCGCCGTTCTGGATGCCGACCGTCGCCTCGTTCAGCCGCGTGCCCTGCATGTCGAGGTACTGGTACACGATCCGGCCGCTCGGATAGAGGATGACCTGGAACGTGTACGGTCCGCCCGAGCCGTAGCGCGGCACGCCCACGTACGACAGGATGAAGCGCGTGCCGTCGCTGTAGCGCCACAGCCGGGTGGTGCTGCTGCCCGGATTAAGGTCGTCCCAGAACGGCGCGAGCAGGTTCTCCGGCGCCCCGCTCGCGGGCAGCGCGCTGTTCGAGAGGCTCGTCAACGTGCTCGTGAACGACAGCCAGCCGTTGCTGCAGACGTTCACGGTCGAGTAGGTGCTTCCGTAGAACGGGAAGCTGAAGCCGAGCGGAATGCCCGTCGCGTTGGCGTCGTCCCCGCTGCCGGGCAGCGTCACCGGCGTGCCGATCGTGGTGATGTCCACCCAGTCGAACGCCGGCCCGTCGGGGTCGTCGCTGTCCACCCAGCGGTAGCCGAACACGTCGGGACCGCCGCTGCCGAGAACGCCGGGCCGCGTGTCCGTCTCGTCCTTGCCGAGCTCGGTCCACTCGTAATGCGGGACCGAAGCCGCGGTGAGGAGCGCGCCGACCACGAAGTCGAGGTTGCTGCCGCCCAGGTTCTGGAGCGTGAGCGTCTGCGAGGCGGTGCCCGGAATGGGCAGCGTCTGCGCGAGCGACGCCGGTTGCGGGTCCACGTCCGGCGCGACGATTCCCGCGCCGTCGAGCGTCACGACCAGGTCCGGGGTGTCCGGGTCGTTGCTGCTGACCGTCAGTGTCGCCGGATGCGCGGCGGCGTCCGGCGGGTTGAAGGTGACGAACAGCAGCGCCTGCCCGAGCGGCGGCACGCTGAACGTGGACTGGTCCACGCCGTAGGCCGGATCGCTCGAGACGATGCCGCTCACGTTCAGCACGTCGGTGCCGACGTTCTGCACCTGCAGCTGGCGCAGCTTCGGGAAGCCGATGAACGTGTCGCCGAACGGGATCGTGTCCGGGTTCGTCGCGACGTCCGGCACGCCCGTCACGACCAGCGTGGCGGGAACGTTGATCATCGGCCGCACCGGGTCGTTGCCGGTCACGTGCACCTGGCCGTCGTACGTTCCGCCGAACAGGCCGGCGGCGTTGAAGCCGACCGTCAGGTCGAGGAAGTTGCCCGGCGTGATGCTGCCGCTCGGCGGACTCACGGTCAGGAAGCGGGCCGGCGGACGGAAGCGGATCGCCAGGTCGTTCTTCACGTACAGCGCGTTGTACACGACCTGCAGCCCGTCGTCCTTGGCGCCGTTTTGCATGCCGATCGTCGCGCTGTTCTTCGTCACGGCGTTCATCGCCAGGTACTGATAGACGACCTCGCCGGTCGGATAGAGGATCACCTCGAAGGTGTTGGGCGAGGCGCTGTCCCCCAGGCGCGAGACGCTCTGGTACTGGATGATCGTCCGCGTGCCGTCGTACTGATAGTAGGCGCGGCCGTTGGGCGAGGTGGTCGGCGAGAACGACAGGTCGTCCCAGAACACCGCCAGCAGGCTCGGCGGCGCGCCCGAGGCGGAGTTCGGCAGCGCGAGGTTGCTGTACGACGTCTGCGTGGCCGTCGCGTTCAGCGTGAGCCAGCCGTTCGAGCAGATGCGGAACGACGGGTAGTTCGCGCCGTAGTGCGGGAACGAGAACCCGATCGGGAACGGCCCGAGATTCTGGTCGTCACCGTTGAGCGGGATCGGCGTGCCCGTCGAGCTGATGTCCACCCACGAGAAGGTCGGGCCGCCCGGCTCGTCGCTGTCCTGGTACGTGTAGCCGAACACGTCCGGACCGCCGGCCCGGGCCGGCGCGGGGCCGAACTGCGTGTCGGTGCCGCCCTTGGGCACGTCCACGTTGTCGGCGTCGCCGTGCACCGTCACCGTGCCGCTCTGGCCGAGGATCTCGGCGGCGGCGGTGAAGTCGTAGTTGCTGCCGCCGTTGTTGGTCAGCCGCAGCGTCTGCGACGTGGCGGTGTTGGTGAGCAGCGCGACGTCGAACGAGTCCGGCGTCGCGGTCACGACCGGCGCCGGAACGGACTGGCCGACCACGTTGACGCTCAGGCTCGGCGTGTCCGGGTCGTTGCTCGCCACCGTGACCGTTCCGCTCAGCGTCCGCGTCGTCGCCGGGCTGAACGTCAGGACCACGTTGCGCGTCTGGTGCGGGTTCAGGGTGAACGAGGTCACGTCCGGCTGCACATCCGGATCGCTGCTCGTGATGCCGCTCACGATCAGCGCGTCGGTGCCCGGATTGTTGACCGACAGCGTCCGCGTCGGGTTGGCGCCGACGAAGAAGGTGCCGAAGTCCACGGTCGCCGGCGACAGGGCGATGTCCGGCGCGCCCAGCACATGCAACTGAGCCGGCAGCACGGTCGGGTTCTCGTCCGGGTCGTTGCTGTCGATCCGGATGTTGCCGTCGAAGATGCCGCCCTCGACGCCGAGCGCGTTGAAGACGACGTTCAGGTTCTGGCTCTGGCCGGCGGCGATGCGGCCCGCGGTCGGACTGACCGTGAGCCACTGGCGAAGCGGCAGGATGCGCACGGCCAGGCCGTCGGCGATGTAGTCGGTGTTGAACGCGGTGGTCAGCCCGATGCTCCGCGTTCCGTTCTGGATGCCGACGGTGGCGCCGTTGGCGGGCGCGCCGATGGTCTGGTACTGGAAGCGGATCTCGCCCGTCGCAAAGAGGATCACCTGGAACGTGTACGGCCCGCCGCTCTGGTAGTGCGGCACGCCGATCCACGAAACCACGAAGTGCGAGGCGTCGCCGTAGGTGTAGACGCGGTTCGTGCTCCCGAAGTCCATGTCGTCCCACATCGGCGCGACGAGATTGTCGGGCGCCCCGGCGTTCGGGAGCTGCTGGTTGTCGTACGCGGTGGCGCCGCTCGTGAACGACAGCCAGCCGTTGGTGCAGACGCGCAGGCTGTTGAACGTGCCGCCGTAGTACGGGAAGTCGAAGCCGATCGGCACCGCGGCCGAGGTGGCGTCGTCGCCCGAGAGCGTGAGCTGCGCGCCCGTGCCGGTGATGTCCTCCCACGCGAACGACGGCCCTCCGGGCTCGTTGCTGTCGATCCAGCGGTAGCCGAACCCGTCCGGTCCTCCGGTGCCGGTCGTCACGGGCTGGCCGACGCGGATGTCGTCGGCGCCCTTGGCGAGCGGCACGTACTCGAAGCGCACCGGCTGCGTGAACATCAGGTCGGGCGTCGGAATCGTGAAGTCGAGCGTGCCCTGCCCGACGTTGCTCAGCGTCAGCGTCTGCGTTTCGGCCGCGCCGGTCAGCAGCGTGGCCGCGAACGTGCCCGGCGAGGCGGCGAGGTCGGGGGCGCCGAGCGTCGTGCCCGTCGCCACGTTCGAAAGCGCTCCGGTGTTTCCGAACTCGTCGAGCGCCTTGAGCGCCACGTAGTAGGTGGTGCTGAACGCCAGGCCGCCGATCTCCCAGGCCTCCGCCCCGCCCGCCGGCTGCGGGTCGGGTCCCGCCACCGGCGTCGCGGCGGCGAAGTTGGCTTCGGTGATCGGCGAAGTGGACCAGCGCAGGTCGTACGCGGACGCGCGGCCGGTGCCGCCGTCGTCGCCGGTCGCCGTCCAGGTCAGCGACAGGTGGCTCGAACCGCTCCCCGTGACCGCGAGGTCGGAGACCGACCCCGGCTCGGTGGTGTCGGGATCGGCGATGGTGAGGAACGCGTTGAGCCGGCCGCCCGTCAGGCACTTGCCCGCGAGTTGCGGCTTGACGTCCGCCGCGTTCAGCACGAGCTGCTTGATGAACAGGTTGGTCGCGCTCGGGAAGCGGCCCATCGCCAGGCCGACGACGCCCGCGACGTGCGGCGTCGCCATCGAGGTGCCCGACAGCAACTGGTAGCCGCCGCCCGGCTGGCACGAAAGGATGTCCACTCCGGGCGCCGCGAGGTCCACGGTCGTCGCGCCGTAGTTCGAGAACGACGCGAGGTTGTCGTTGTGGTCCGTGGCCGCCACCGAAATGATGTACGGCGAGTCGTAGGATGCGGGGTACGACGGGCTCACGTCGGTGTTCGACGAGGCGTTGCCCGCGGCCGCGACGAACAGCTGGCCGGTGGCGCCCGCCTGGTTGATGACGTCGAGCAGCGCCTGCGAGAAGCCTCCGCCGCCCCACGAGTTGCTCGTCAGCCGGCAGCCCACGGCGATCGCGTACTGGACGCCGGCGATGGCGCCGGCCGTGGAGCCGGACCCGCCCGCGTTGAGGAACTTGATGGCGATGACCTTCGCGTGCCAGTTGACGCCGGCCACGCCGACGTTGTTGTCGCCGACGCCGGCGATGGTGCCCGCGCAGTGCGAGCCGTGGCCGTTGTCGTCGAACGGATCGCCGTCGTTGTTGGAGAAGTCGTAGCCGTGGACGTCGTCCACGTAGCCGTTGCCGTCGTCGTCGAGGCTGTTGCCGGGAATCTCGCCCGGGTTCGTCCAGACGTTGGCGGCGAGATCGGGGTGGTTGTAGTCCACGCCCGTGTCGATGATGCCGATCTTGATGTTCGGGTCGCCGGTGAAGACGTCCCAGGCGTTGGTCGCCTTGATGTCGGCCCCGGGCGTTCCGCCGGTCTGTCCGGTGTTGCGCATGCCGTAGAGCTCGGGGAAGCGCGGATCGTTCGGGACCGCGTCGAGATGGATTTCGTAGTTGGGCTCGATGTACTCGACGCTGGGATCGAGCGAGTAGCGCCGCAGGGCCTCTTCGGTCGAGATCCCGCTCAGCTTCACGTAGTCCATGTTGAAGCGCGGGAACGCGCGCAGGCGGCTGGCGCCGAGTCGTGACAGGTAGGCCGCGCGCGCGGTGGGTGTGGCGCCGCTCTTGTAGCGGATGATCAACTCACCCGGAATCGCCCGCGGGGGGGCGGCGGACGCCAGGGCAGGCAGCGCGAGGATCAGCGCTGCGGCGAACGTGAGGATGCGTGAATACCACGATCGCTGGGACATGGTCAGCCTCCAGTGGGCTGGGGAAGCGCCGAGTCGGCGGCGCCGTTTACCGGAGCGTGAACATGGTCTGCTGCTCGTCTTCTTCCGTGGTTCGAACTCGGAATGCCGGTGGGGAACCTCCGCGAAGGCTGAAGTGCGCCGCGCGCGAAAAGCTGCGACAAGGCGGCCAGAAGACTCCCGACGCGCGGGCAGCGTCAATGAAAAGTTATGGGTTGCTCCGTCATTCTCGAAGAAAGATTGCCACCTTGGCCGTCGAGTAACGCGGTGCAAAACCTTGTATGCGAACGGCGAAGATCCGGCGGTCGAACGATGCCGCATCCATGGCGGCGCGAAGGGTCTGACGCATTCCCGGGTGGCGCACGGCGCGTCGGCCGGCGGAAGTTCGGAGTGACGGAGGTCTCCCCGCGGCGGAGGGCGGCGCTTCCGCATGAGCTGATGAAATGCGGGATCGCGGCGCGACAGGATCTCAATCGCTTGACGGTGATTTCACGCCGCCGTGTGGATTCCCGCGCACTTGGCTCCGCGGTCGGATCGAGCATCTGCACCGCAGCACCGCGCCGCGTTGACCCGTCGATCCTGTGGGCCGACCACCGGCGCGGAGAGTGCACCCGGAGGCTCGGCGTTTCCGTGGGTTCGATGCGCTCCATGATCCGGCCGCTGGTTCTGGCCGCCTTCGCGCTCGGCGTCACCGCCGGCGGCGCGTTCGCGCACGACGTGCGCGCAGGGCGACCCGCGCACGCGGCGATCACCGCCCGCTCCACGACGCACGTGCGCGCCTCCTCGCGCCCGCACCGCCGTGCCGCGCACGGCGCGCACCACGCCGCCGTCCGGCACGCGACGCAACCCGCCCGCACCGGTGCCGGCGGACCGCTGCGCCACCTGCCGCACCGCCCGCGCACGCGTGCGGCTCGCGCCTCGCATGCGCCGCACCGCGACGGCCCGCGCTCCGCGGTTCTCGGAGTGTTTCGCGTTCCGCTCGATCCGCCGCTCGTCGGCGCGCTCGCATGGGAGGCCGGCAACGGCTTCGCTTCCGTGATATCGCTGCGTGAGGCCGGCCGCGGCCCGCCGCGCGCGAGCCCCGACGCGAAATCCACCCCCTCCCTCTTCGCGCGCCTTCGGCCCACCTCCGCGCGCCCGCCACACCTTCCCATTCCACAGACTCTCGCGATCGAACGCCCGGCCACGGCCCAGGGCCGCCGCCTGCGCGCGCGCCGCCGCCGGCGCCACCGCGGTCGCTTTCCTTTCCCTGGTGTGCGACCGCACACCTCGACTCCGCGCCCGGGGGGAGCGCAGGAGCCTTCCGTGAGTCCCCCATCCGGAGGTTTCACCATGCTTCGTCGTTCGTGGTCTGTCGCGTCGGCGCTTGGCGCCCTGGTCCTGATCGGTTCGTTTGCCTCGCTCGCGAGCGCGACCCCCGCGAGCCCCATGCCGGCGAAGGCGACGGCTTCCAAGGTCGCGTCCACTTCGGCGACCGCGGCCAGGACCGCTCCAGCGGTTGCGGCCGGCGAGCACGCGAAGACCGCCAGCGCCACCGCCGCCAAGGCCGCGCCGGCCAGGGCCGACCGGCTGGACATCAACACCGCGAGCAAGGAGGAGCTCGAGAAGGTTCCCGGCATCGGCGAGGCGATCGCCGCCAAGATCGTCGCGGGCCGGCCGTTCAAGGCGAAGCGCGAGCTGCTTTCGCGCGGCCTCGTGAACCGCGGCGAGTACGCCAAGCTCGCGCCGCACGTGATCGCGAAGCAGGCGGCCGGCGAGGTGTCGAAGTCGGCTCCGGCCGAGGGTGCGAAGCAGGCGCCGGCCGAGGGCTCGAAGCAGGCGCCGAGCCAGGGCTCGAAGAAGTAACGCGGCCGAAGGTCGCCGGACTTCGCCCGCCGGAAGCGGCGGACGCACCCGCTGCCACGGGGATCCCCTCCCCGCGTGCGGGCGGGAGCCCGGCGGACGCGGCGGTCGGACAGTGACAAGGGCGGAGGAAGCAGCCGGTCCTCCTCCCCGGGGGCGGTCGAGCGGGGGAGCTCACCGCCCCCATTTTCTGTCGCGTCGGGAGGACACGAAGCGAGAGTCATCGCGGCTCGGCCCCGCCGAGGCCGTCGGACCCGGCGCGCGGACGCCGCGGGCCGGGTGTCGCGAAGACACCGTCGCGCGGCGCGGCTCCGGCTCAGTCGTTCGCGACGATGCCGAGCCGGCGCGCGAGATTGCTCGCGAACAGCCCTTCCGGGTCCACGGCCTGCTTGAGTGCGCGGAAGCGCCCGAGCCGCTCGCCGTAGCCGCGCGCGAACTGCGCCGCGTCGAGCACCGAGTCCTTCGCGGCGTAGAAGCGCCCGCCTGCCTCGTGCACGAGGTCGGTCAGCTCGCCGAGCAGCGCGCGCAGCGGCGCGGGGTCCTTCGGCAGCTTGAAGTCCAGCGCCAGCGACCAGCCGTCGAGTCCGTGCGAGAGCAGATACTCGTCCGGCCGGTGGCGCTTGAAGACGCCGAGGTAGGAAACGAGCCCGCGCCTGCGGCAACGCTCGAGCACCTCCGCCAGCGTCGCCCGCGCGGTCGCGTCGGGCACGAACACCTGGTACTGCAGGAAGCCGTGCTCGCCGTAGGCCAGGCGCCAGTTCGGCACGTAGTCGAGCAGGAACGCGAACGCCACGTGCGGCTCGAGGAAACTGCCGTCGCCGCCGGGGTGCTCGGGCAGCAGGTATTTCGCGGCGTTGACCATCCGCATGCCGGCGTCGTTGGTGAAGAACTTCATGAACCGCCACACGAGCGAGCGCGGCACGCCCATGATGCTCGGCGGCAGCTCCTGGTGTTCGGCCCCGAACAACCGCGTGCCGGCCGGGTCCTCGGCGGCGGTGAGGTAGTTCGCCTGGTGCACGAGCCCGCGACCGAGCGAGCCCCCGCCCGCGAAGCAGTCCACCCAGCCGACGAGGTAGTCGGCGCTCGCGAGGCGCGCCTCGAAGCAGTCGAACATCGCCGCCAGCGATGGTGTCCGGATGGGAACGACGCGCAGCCGGGCACTCTCGACCCTGCGGAGCTGCACGCGGACGCGCGTCACCGCGCCGAGCAGGCCGAGCCCGGCGATCACCGCGCGGAACAGCTCCGGTTCGCGCTCGCGCGAGAGCGTCTTCACCTCGCCGGTCGCGGTCATCAGGTCCAGCTCCAGCACGTGGTCGCCGAACGGACCGGCCTTGAAGCAGTTCTTGCCGTGGACGTTCATCGCCACGCAGCCGCCCAGCGTCGGGAACATCGTGCCCGGCACGACGTGCGGCCACCAGCCGTGCGGCAGGCCGGTGCGCCACAGCTGCTCGATGGTCACGCCGCCCTGCGCTTCGATCCGTCCGCTCGCGGGATCGAACGCCAGCACGCGCGAAAGCCCGCGCTGGTCCACCACCAGCTGGCCGTCGTTGAGCGCCGCGTCGCCGTAGCTGCGGCCCGCGCCGCGGAAGGCGACCGTGAGCCCTTCCTCGCGCGCCGCCCGCAGGACGCTTGCCAGTTCTTCGACGCTTCCCGGCTGCACGCAGCGCGAGGCGCTGCGCAGCGAGTTACCGAAGCCGTCGAGCACCCGCCACGGCGCCGAAGCGCGCAGCGAACGCGGGCGTGTCGTCACAGGTCGAGCTTCCGGAACAGGAACGATGGGATGTGGCGGAGCACGAACGCCACGAGTCCCCAGCGGCCGGGCACGAACGTCGAGGGGCTGCCGCCGCGACGCGCCGCCTCGAGGATGAGATCGGCCGCCCGCTCCGCCGAAATGATCATGGGTTTTCGGGCGAGGTGCCGGGTCATCACGGTGTCCACGAAGCCGGGCTTCACGGTCACCACGTTGACGCCGTGGCGCGAGACGCGATTCCGCAGCGCCTCCAGCCAGGCGGTGAGCGCGGCCTTGGAGGTCGTGTAGCCGGGCATCGAGCGCCGTCCCCGCTCGCCGGCGATGCTCGAGATGCCGACGATCGTGCCGCCGCGGCGCGCTTCGAACCGGGCCGCGGCCAGGTTCAGCCACGCCATCGCGCCCAGCAGGTTGACCTCGATCATCGCGCGGTCCTTCGCGAAGTCGTACTCGCCCTCCTCAGGCACGTGCATGATTCCGGCCGCGTACACGATCAGGTCGAGTCCGCCGAGTTCGGAGACCAGCCGCTCGAACGTCGCGGGAACTTCGGCGTAATCGGTCACGTCGTGGCGGGCGACGAGCGCACGACCGCCGGCGGTGCGGATCGCCCTGGCGACCGACTCGAGCTCGGCCTCGCGGCGGCCGACGAGCGCCACGGCCGTGCCGCCCGCCGCGAGGCGGCGCGCGATGGCCGCGCCGATGCCGCTCGAGGCGCCGACCACGATGGCCCGCCCGAAGCGGCCGGGGCGGGCGGAGGGCGAAGTCGCGGCGGCGGTCATGCGTTCTGGGCGCGGTCCGGTCGCGGACTCAGACCGCCACGCCGTCCTTGAGCACGCTGCGCGCGATGACCAGCCGCTGGATCTCGGAGGTGCCCTCGTAGATCTCCATCACGCGCGCGTCCCGGTAGTAGCGCTCGACCGCGTACTCCTTCACGTAGCCGTAGCCGCCGTGCACCTGGATCGCCTGGTGCGTCACCCAGGTCGCCGCCTCGCTCGCGTACAGCTTGGCCATGGAGGCGGCGCGCGTGTACGACCGGCCCGTGTCGCGCAGCCACGCCGCCTTGCGCAGCAGCAGCCGCGCGCACTGCACGCGGCGCTCCATTTCGGCGAGCTTGAACTGCACGGACTGGATCCTCGCGATCGGGCCGCCGAACGCCCGGCGCTGCTGCGCGTACTTCACGGCCTCCTCGAAGGCGGCCGTCATCACCCCGAGCGCCTGCGCGGCGACGCCGATCCGGCCGGCGTCGAGCATGCTCATCGCGATCTTGAAACCGTCCCCTTCGGCGCCGAGCAACTGGTCGGCCGGAACGTGCAGGTGGTCGAGCGCGAGCGCCACCGTCTCGGAGCCGCGCAGGCCCATCTTGTTCTCGGGCTTGCCGATCACCAGACCAGGCGCGCCCCTCTCGACGATGAACGCCGAGATGCCCTTGTTGCCCGCCGCCTTGTCGGTGCGCGCGAAGATCAGGTAGACGCCCGCGTTGATGCCGTTCGTGACCCAGTTCTTGGCGCCGTTCAGCAGGTAGCCGTCGCCATCGCGCACCGCCGTCGCCTCGAGCGCGCCGGCGTCGGAACCGGCCGCGGGCTCCGAGAGCGAGAACGCGCCGAGCTCGCGGCTCACGAGCCGCGGCAGGAAGCGGCGGCGCTGCGCGTCGTTGCCGAAGCTGAACACCGGCAGGGCGCCGACCGAGTTGTGCACCGCGATCATGATCGCGAGTGCCGCCGAGACACGCGCGATCTCTTCGAGCACGATGACGATGGTGCGCGCGTCGTAGCCCACGCCGCCCCATTCCTCGGGGATCGCCATGCCCAGGAAACCCTGCTCGGCCAGTTTCTCGATCGCCGAGTGCGGCACGCCCTGCTCGGCGTCCCACGCCGCCGCGTGCGGGGCGAACTCCGAGCGGCACAGCTCGCGCACCGCGTCGCGGATCTGGATCTGCTCTTCGGTCAGGTCGAGGTTCACGTCGTCCCTTCGCGCGGCCTCAGGCCGGCCGGTGCTGTTCCGTTTCGCGGAAGACCGTGAGGCAGATCAGTCCGACCACGCCCATGAACGCCGGTCCCGGACCCAGCAGCAGCGAGCCCGCCGCCGCGAGCAGAGCCAGCGGCCACGCCCTGCCCTCGCCGAACCACAGGCCCGGCACCGAGGCCAGCCACGCCAGGCCGATGCCCGCCTTGAGCAGGTTGGGCACCCAGATCGGCAGCCCCACCTTGACGAGCATGTCCACGAACGGCCCCTGCTGGCCCATCTGTTCGAAGGCGTGCGCCGTGACCCACGGATAAAGACCCTGGAAGACCGACGTCAGGCCCGGATAGAGGGCGCACAGCGTGAGGATCACCAGCGCGATGGGGCGAACGGGACGCTTCATGCCTTGGAACCTCCTCGAGGATTGGACGCCGGGCTCAGGACAGCGCGTGCTCCTTCAGCACCTGGCCGGCCACCACCATCTTCTGCACTTCGGTGGTGCCTTCGTAGATTTCGCAGATCTTCGCGTCGCGCAGGTAGCGCTCGACGTGGTACTCGGTCATGTAGCCGTAGCCGCCGTGCACCTGCACGGCGAGGTTCGCGCAGCGCGAGGCCGCCTCCGAGGCGTGCCACTTGGCGAGCGAGGCCTCCTTCACGTGCGGCCGGCCCTGGTCGCGCAGCCACGCGGACTGGTACACCAGCAGCCGCGCCGTCTCGAGCTCGACCGCGGAGTCCGCGAGCATCTGCCGGATCGCGTCGAACTCGCCGATCTTGCGGTCGAACTGCTCGCGCGTGTTCGCGTAGGCGACCGCCGCCTCGACGCACGCCTGCGCGATGCCCAGCGCCTGCGCGGCGATGCCGATGCGGCCGCCGCCCAGCGTCGCCAGCGCCACCGAGTAGCCCTTGTTGAGCTCGCCGAACAGGCAGTCCTTCGGAATGCGGGCGTTCTCGTAGTAGATCTCGCGCGTGTCCGAGGCGTGAATGCCGAGCTTGTGCTCCTTCTTGCCCTTGCGCACGCCCGGCACCTTCGCGTCCACGATGAACGCCGAGATGCCCTTGGGGCCCGCGGCCCGGTCGGTCGCCGCGTAGGTGATCAGCACGTCGGCCGGCCCCGCGTTGGTGATGAAGATTTTCGAGCCGTTCAGCACCCACTCGTCGCCGTCGAGCACCGCGGTCGTCTGCTGATTCGCCGCGTTGCTGCCCGCGTTCGGCTCGGTCAGGCAGTACGCGCCCAGCAGCTCGCCCTTCGCGAGCGGCTCGAGCCAGCGCTTCTTCTGCTCGTGGCTCGCGTAGGTCATGAGCGGGTAGCAGACGAGCGAGTTGTTGACGGAGGCGATGACGCCGTGGCTCGCGCACACGCGCGAGAGTTCCTCGATCGCGACCACGTAGGCCTGGTAGGTCATGCCCGCGCCGCCGTACTCCTCGGGCACGAACATGCCGAGCAGCCCGAGTTCCGCCAGCTTCCTGACGTTCTCGGTCGGAAACTCGTGGGTCTCGTCGATCCGCGCCGCGATCGGGCGGATCTCGCTCTCGGCGAAATCCCTCACCATCTCGCGGACCTGCAGGGCCTCCTCGCTCAGCTCGAACGAGAGGCCGGCGGACGTGGCCGTTTCCGTGGGCACCTGTGGGGCTCTCCCGCCCTCGCGGTGGAGGGCCTCGGGGTTGGTCGCGCTCCGCGCGGCGCGTGCCACGGCGGGAGCGGCCGCCTCCGCGGAGCGGGTCGCATATTGCCTCCGAAACGTCGCGCTGGCAATGCGCAGGACCGGACCGCGCGGGCGACCGCGGTGGGTGCGTCGTCGGCTCCGGCTGGCGCTCGGCGGTGGCGCGGAGAGCGGGGCATGGGGGTGGGGCGTGAGGTGTGTGCTTGAAGCGCTGGCGCGACGGTCCGCGGTGTGGCGGGCGGCTCGCGTGGTGGGCGCGAAGCTGCTGGTCGAAGCGCTGGCGCCTGGGCGCGGTGTCGCGGTCGGCGCGCGAGGCGGGCGCGAAGCTTCTGCTCGAGGCGCTGGCGCGAGCGGGGCGCGGCGCCCGACGCGCGAAGGCATCGCGAAGTTTCCGCTTGACGCGTTTGCGCGCGGGCGCGCCGCCCTGCGGTCAGCTCGCTCAGCAAGATGCGCGCTGGCGAACACCGCCCGTCCAAGCCCGCACGACGCGCCCGCGGACTGGATTCTTGCGGCCGCCCGCCCGTTGGCCCGCGAGGCGCGATCCCTGGGGCGCGAAATCGCGCGTGCTTCAATCCCTCGCGCCCCGCGAATGGACCCGCCCCCGAAGGTGGTGTCCGATGCGCCGGTTCCAGTATGGGG